>NZ_JBWKZU010000037.1:0-58411 GCF_059424825.1 Acidovorax sp. GW101-11A03
GGGTCGGGTTGGGTGATGTCGAGCAGCGACTCGGGGTGGTCGATGGGGTGGGCGGTTTGGTAGCCAACGGCTTTCATGGGGAGATCCTGGGGTCAAACAAAGGGTGCCTGGATCATGGGTTTTGCCGGTTTGTTTTTAAATGGGCTGATGATTGAATCCATCTTCAATCATTGCTTGAAAATAAGCCCCTACGCACCCAAGGCACCCCATGAAAAGCCTGCAAGACCTCGACATCTTTGTGCGCACCGTGGACAGCGGCAGCCTCTCTGCCACGGCCCGCGCGCTGGACCTCACCCCCGCTGCCGCGAGTGCCGCGCTCAAGCGGCTGGAGGCCGAGCTGGGCGTGGCGCTGTTCGTGCGCTCCACGCGCAGCCTGCGGCTCACGCAGGAGGGCGCGCTGTTTCTGGAGCATTGCCGCCCCGCGCTGGCTGCGCTGCAGCAGGTGCAAGGCCAGCTGGCGGGCGGGCGCGCCGGAGGCTTTCGCGGCACGCTGCAGCTGGCCGCGCCGTCTGACCTGGGGCGCAATGTGCTGCTGCCCTGGCTCGATGCCTTCCAGACCGAGCACCCGGGCATCGACATCCGCCTGCAGCTGGCCGACCGCGTGGCCAACGTCTACAGCGAGCCGGTGGATGCCGCCTTCCGCTACGGCAAGCCGCAGGATTCGAGCCTGGTCGCACTGCCGCTGGCCGCCGACCACCGGCGTGTGCTCTGTGCCGCGCCCGCCTACCTGGCAGCGCACGGCATGCCCGACACGCCCCATGCGCTGGCCGCGCACGAGGGCCTGTGCTTCATGCTGGGCGAGGACGTGCACGACCGCTGGCGCTTCTGGGACGCTTCCGGCCAGGAGGTGGTGGTGCGTGCGCGCAGCCGCAACGTGGCCAACGATGGCGATGTGGTGCGCCGCTGGGCGGTGCTGGGCCGGGGCATTGCCTACAAGTCGTACTTTGATGTGGCCGACGACCTGACCGCCGGGCGGCTGGTGCCGCTGTGCCCCGGCTGGACCACCGAGGCCGTGCCGCTCTTTCTGGTGGCGCCCAGCCGCCGCCAGTTCACACCGCTGGTCCATGTGCTGCGCGACTTCATGGCCGGGCGGCTGCAGGCGCTGATGGAGCGGGCGCCGCGTTGAGCGCTAGCAGCAATCGCATGCGCTGCGCCGACCTGCCGCACGAGGCTCTGCCAGCAGCAGGGCTATCGCACACGCGACCGGCACCGCACACCCGTGCGCCGCACAATCGCGCCCTTGCTGCCGCCACCGAGCGCGGCGCACCCTCTGCGCAGCCAAGTGCCCGGTGCTGCGGCAACGCCTTTGACAGAGAAAGACGATCATGCTGAATTTCGACTTCCACAACCCCACCCACATCGCCTTCGGCCAGGGGCGCATTGCCGACCTGGCCAAACTCGTGCCCGCTGCCGCCAAGGTGCTGATCCTCGTGGGCGGTGCCAGCGCCGAAAAGACCGGCACGCTGGCCGAGGTGCGCGCCGCGCTGGGCGAGCGCCCGCACGCCACCTTCAGTGGCATCGAGCCCAACCCGAGCTACGAAACCTCCATGAAGGCCGTGGCGCAGATCCGCGAAGGCGGGTTTGACTTTCTGCTGGCCGTGGGCGGCGGCTCGGTGATCGACGCCACCAAGTTCATCGCCGCCGCCGTGCGCTTCGAGGGCGGCGACCCCTGGGCGATCCTCGAAAAGCACGGCCGCAACGTCCAGGGCGCCATGCCGTTTGGTTCCGTGCTCACGCTGCCCGCCACGGGCTCGGAGATGAACAACGGCGGTGTCATCACCCACCGCGCCAAGGGCGCCAAGCTGTCGTTTGGCAGCGTGCACACCTACCCGGTGTTTTCGGTGCTCGACCCCATCAAGACCTACACCCTGCCACCCCAGCAACTGGCCAACGGCGTGGTCGATGCGTTTGTGCACACGGTGGAGCAGTACCTCACCTACCCCGTCAACGCACCCGTGCAGGACCGCTTTGCCGAAGGCATCCTGCAGACGCTCGTCGAGGTGGGCCCGCGCCTGCTGACCGCCCCTGAGCCCGTGTACGACGACCGCGCCAACCTCATGTGGGCCGCCACCATGGCGCTCAACGGCCTGATCGGCGCGGGCGTGCCGCAGGACTGGGCCACCCACATGATCGGCCACGAGCTGACGGCCCTGCACGGCATCGACCACGCGCGCACCCTGGCCATCGTGCTGCCTGCGCTGCTGAACGAGCGCCGGGGGGCCAAGCGCGCCAAGCTGCTGCAGTACGGCGAGCGCGTGTGGGGCATCACCACCGGCACGGATGACGAGCGCATCACCGCCGCCATCGGGCGTACGCGCGACTTCTTTGAAAGCATGGGCATCGCCACGCGCCTGTCGGGCTACGGCCTGGGCGCTGACACCGTGGGCGCCGTGGTGGCGCAGCTGGAGGCGCACGGCATGGTGACGCTGGGCGAGCAGCGCGAGATCACCCCGGCTGTGAGCCGCCGCATCCTCGAAGCCGCGCTGTAAGCCGTCGGGCAGGGGGGCGGGCATCCGCTCCCGCCTTTCGTTCTGCATTTCGCGCCGCGCAGCAGCGTTTCGTCGCAGGGCACTGGAGCCCGCTGCGGGCGCTGCCTACAGTGCCGTCAAGCCGCCACCCCGGGCGGCCATTGACGAAAGGCGCACTGTGACCCTCATTCTCTTCCTGGCCCTCCGCTCCGCATGGCGGTTGGCCCGTGCTCCGCTGCTGGCTGCGTTTGTCGCGCTGCTGGCCTGGGCTGCCCCCGCATCGGCGCAATACGCCGGGCTGCGCACCCTGGTGGTTCCGGGTGCTGAGCCTGTGACCGTGGCCCTCTACTACCCGACTCCTGCCGTGGCGCGCACCCAGCCCATGGGCCCCTGGCGGCCCATGGTCACACCGGGCGCGCCGGTGGCTGCCGCGCCCCTCAAGGGCCTGATCCTCATCTCGCACGGCACGGGCGGCCATGAACTGGGCCACCACAACCTGGCCACGCGCCTGGCGGCCGATGGCTACCTGGTGGCCGCGCCGCGCCACCCGGGCGACAACTGGGAAGACCGGTCGATGATCACCTCGGGCCGCTACTTCAGCGAACGCCCGCGCCAGGTGAGCCGCGTGCTGGACGCATTGCTGGCCCACCCCGAATGGGGCCCCCGCATTCCGGCCGGGCGCATCGGCGCCGTGGGGCACTCGGCAGGCGGCTACACCGTGCTGGCCCTGGCCGGTGCACAGGCCGAACCCGCCCGTGCCGTACAGCATTGCCGCGGCGTCTCGGACGACCCGGGCTTTTGCAGCCTGGGAAAACTCACGTCGGCCCAGGGCGCCAGCAGCCCCGTGGCCCCGGCATCTTCTGCACACGGCTCGCAAGATGGCCCGCTGGTTTCGGTGGCCGACCCCCGCATCCGCGCTGTGGTGGCCCTCGCGCCCATGGCCGTGGTCTTCACGCCCCAGAGCCTGGCCGCCATCTCCGTGCCCGTGAAGGTGGTCATGGCCGAGCGCGACGTGGTGCTGCAGGGCAAGTACCACGGCCAGCATGTGGCGGCCCACTTGCCCGGGGTGGACGCGAGCACCGTGCCAGGCGCCGGGCACTTTGCCTTCATGGCCCAGTCCGCCTGGCCCCTGCCATCGGACGCAGGCGACGCTGCCGCCAACCCCGAGGGCTTCGACCGGGTGGCCTACCACGCCACGCTGGAGAACCAGGTGGCGGAGTTTCTGGGGCGGCAGTGGCGGTGAGTGCGGCGGATTTTCAAGAAAAGGTGGCCGTCTGCGCGCAATGGATATGCCTTGTATGCTATGAAAATAGTAGTAAATTGAGGGCTGCTGCAGCCGCTCAGGCGGGGAGCGCCACCTCGGTGGGGCACGCCTCCACCTGCACTAGACAGTCATAAAACGTCGGCGCGCGACCCAGGTCGGTCAGGGCCTGGCTGGTCACCTCGTTCACGTTGGTGCCTTCCAGCCCCATCTTGCGCCACCAGATGCCCAGGCCGTTGACCACGCCCGGCCGCGCGCGGCGCGAGACGGTGGCGTGGCACAGGTAGCTGCCCCGGTCGTTGAACACACGCACCACGGCGTCGTTGGCGATGCCGCGCGCCTCGGCGTCGTCGGGGTGGATCTCCAGCACCGGGCGGCCTTCGATGTTGCGCAGGCTTGTCACGTTCACGAAGGTGGAGTTCAAGAAGTTGCGCGCAGGCGGCGAGATCATGGCCAGGGGGTAGCGCGCATCCGTGCCCTGCAGTTCGTAGTTGGGCAGGTGGTCGGGCAGGCCGTCCAGGCCCTGCGCGGCCAGGCGGGCGCTGTAGAACTCGCATTTGCCCGACGGCGTGGGGAAGTGTCCCTCGGCAAACGGGGCATCGGGGATGGCCAGCGTGGCAAAACCCTGGGTTTCGAGCAAGGCGTAGTCCACTGCGTCGCCAAACGCCTGGCGGCACAGGGCTTCGTCGCTGTCGGCAAAACCCGGCTCGGTGAAGCCCATGTGCGCCGCCAGGTCGCGGAAGATTTGCGCATTGCTGCGCGCCTGGCCCTGCGGTGCAATCGCGGGGCGGTTGAGCACCACGTCGGTGTGGCCGTAGCTCAGGTGCACGTCCCAGTGTTCGAGCTGCGTGGTGGCGGGCAGGATGTAGTCGGCGTAGTCGGCCGTGTCGGTGCGGAAGTGCTCCAGCACCACGGTGAACAGGTCTTCGCGCGCAAAGCCTTGCACCACCTTGCCCGACTCCGGCGCCACGGCCACGGGGTTGCTGTTGTAGACCACGATGGCCTCCACCTTCGGGCCGAAAGCGGGCGAGGCCGCGCGCAACAGGTCGTCGCCAATGGTGGACATGTTGATGGTGCGCGGAGTCTTCGCAGGCATCAGCTCGGGCATCTGCAGCACGCCGCGCTGCGCCGGGAACTGTCCCGAGCTGGACAGCAGCACACCCCCCGCGCGGTGGCGCCATGCGCCCGTGAGCGCGGGCAGGCAGGCCACGGCGCGCACCGCATTGCCGCCGCCGCGCACGCGCTGCATGCCGTAGTTCAGGCGGATGGCGGCGGGCTTCGTGGTGCCGTAGTCCTGGGCGAGCTGGCGGATCTGCTCCACGGGCACGCCGCAAATTTCGGCCGCGCGCTCGGGCGGCCATTGCAGGGCGCGTTCGCGCAGCTGTTCCCAGCCCAGCGTGTGGCGGGCGATGTAGTCGTGGTCCAGCCAGTCGTGTGCGATCAGCTCGTGCATCAGCGCCAGGGCCAGCGCGGCATCGGTGCCGGGGCGCAGGGCAATGTGCTCGTGGCACTTGTCGGCCGTCTCGCTCTTGCGCGGGTCGATGCACACCAGCTTGGCGCCATTGCGCTTGGCCTGCTGGGCGTAGCGCCAGAAGTGCAGGTTGCTGCCGATGGAGTTGCTGCCCCAGATGAGGATGAGCTGCGATTCGGCAAAAAACTCCACCTTCATGCCCACCTTGCCGCCCAGGGTCTGGATCAGCGCCTCGGCCCCGGCCGATGCGCAGATGGTGCGGTCCAGCTGCGAGGCGCCGAGCTTGTGGAAGAAGCGCCGGTCCATGCTCTCGCCCTGCACCATGCCCATGGTGCCCGCGTAGCTGTAGGGCAGGATGGCCTCGGGTGCGTGCGCGGCGATGGCCTGCAGGCGCTGGGTGATGTCGCTCAAGGCTTCGTCCCAGCTCACTGGGGTGAACTGGCCGCTGCCCTTGGGGCCGCTGCGCTTGAGCGGGGTGAGCACACGCTCGGGGTGGTAGCTGCGCTCGGTGTACTTGCTCACCTTGGCGCACAACGCGCCGTCGGTGTGGCGGTGCTCGGGATTGCCCTGCACACGGGTGGCTACGCCATGTTCGTCCACCGTGGTCAGCAGCGCGCAGGTGTCGGGGCAGTCGTGCGGGCAGGCGCCGCGCACCTGAATCGGTGTGGTTTGCATGGGATTGGCGGCAGAAGGCGTGGACATATGCAGGCTGGTCGTTAAACTGCCATCGGGGTTGGAACCGGCGTGCATACCCTTGCGGCTGGGCCAAAGAGGCTGCTTACCGGCAGCGCAGAGGGATCGCCCTCGATTCATAGCAGAGAGAGCAGGATTTCACCATGAAGCAAATGGCACTGGGGCGCAGGCAGTTTTCCGTGGGTCTGGGGGCGGCGGCGCTGGGGGGCTTCCATCTGGCCCGGGCGCAGAGCGAGGGCCGTATCGTGCTGGGCCAGTCCGCGGCCTTCACCGGCCCGGCCGCCCAGCTGGGCGTGCAGTTCAACCAGGGCGCCAAGCTGTTTTTTGACCAGCTCAACGCCCAGGGCGGCGTGGGCAAACGCATGGTCGAAATCCGCACGCTGGACGATGGCTACGAGCCTGACCGCTGCGCCGAGAACACCAAAAAACTGATCGCCGACGAAGTGTTTGCACTGTTTGGCTACATCGGCACCCCCACCAGCCTGGCGGCGCTGCCGCTGTTCACTAAGGAGAAGGTGCCGTTTTTTGGCCCCTTTACCGGTGCCGAGGCGCTGCGCCAGCCGTTCAACCGGCTCATCTTCCATGTGCGCGCCTCGTACTACGACGAAACTGCACTCATCGTGCGCCAGCTCACCAACCTGGGGCTCAAGAAGATCGCGGTGTTTTACCAGAACGATGCCTACGGCAAGGCCGGGCTGGACGGGGTGACCCGGGCCCTCACCGAACTCAAGCTCACCCCCGTGGCCACGGCCACGGTGGAGCGCAACTCGGTGGACGTGAAGGCGGCCGTGGACAAGCTGGTGCCCGCCATGCCCGACGCCATCGTGCAGATCACGGCCTATGCCTCGGCCGCCGCGTTTGTGCGGGCGGCACGCAAGGCGGGGTTTGGCGGCACGTTCTACAACGTGTCGTTTGTGGGCACGCAGGCGCTGGCCGATGAGCTGGGCAAGGACGGAGCCGGTGTGGTGGTGTCGCAGGTCGTGCCCTCGCCCTACCAGCCGTCGCGCCAGATCACGCGCGAGTTTCTGGAGGCCATCAAGAAGGGCGGCGACAAGGTGCAGGCCAACTACTCCAGCATGGAGGGCTATCTGGCCGCGCGCGTTTTCACCGAGGGCCTGCGCCAGGCCCAGGCCAGCGGCAAGATCACGCGCGAGAGCTTCATCACCGGCACCGAGTCCATCGGCAGCCAGGTGATCTCGGGCTTTCCGGTGTCATTCAGCGCCACCAGCCATGCGGCGTCGAAGTTTGTCGAGATGTCGATGCTGACCGGGGACGGCCGGGTCAGGACCTGACCCCATCCAGGAGGGGGCGTGTGGGCCCCCGCCGCTCCGAAGCGATCAGCCGAGCGTGCGTGTGCGCGCCAGCCCCTGCATGAACGCCTCGCAGCGCGCGAGCTGCTCCAGGCTCACATACTCATCCGGCTGGTGGGCCTGCTGGATGCTGCCAGGTCCACACACCACGGTGGAGATGCCCGCGTTCTTGAACAGGCCCGCTTCGGTGCCGAAGGCCACCAGCGTGGTGCTTTTTTCGCCGCTCAGCTCCTGCGCCAGGCGCGTCACCGGGTCGTCCTTGCTGCCCAGGAAGCTCGGGATCTCGCAGATGGTCTCGAACGCGAAGCCCGCTGTGGGCGCCACCTTCTTCATCGCAGGCTCCAGCGACTGGGCGTAGGCCACCACCTCGGCCTGCATCTGCGCCGCGTTGGCCGTGGGCAGGTCGCGGAATTCGTAGCGGAACTCGGCGTCACGCGGCACCACGTTGTCGGCAATGCCGCCGTGGAACTGGCCCACGCTGCTCGTCGAAAACGGCACGTCAAAGCCCTCGAAGCGGGGCTCGTTCTTTTCAAAGTCTTCCGCCATGTCGCGCACCCGGCCCACCACGCGGGCTGCCATCTCGATGGCGTTGACCGAATGGGGCGTGAGGGACGAATGCGCCTCCTTGCCGCGCACGCAGCACTTGTAGCGGTACACACCCTTGTGCGCGATGGCGGGGATCATGCTGGTGGGTTCGCCCACGATGCAGGCCAGGGGCTTGATGTTCGCGTCGCGCAGGTCGGCAATGAGTTCCTTCACGCCAAAGCAGCCGATCTCTTCCTCGTAGCTGAACGCGTAGTGGAGCGCAAACGGTGCGTCACTGTTCAGGAACTGCTCGGCCTGCGACACGGCCACGCCGATGAAGGCCTTCATATCGGCGCTGCCGCGCCCATAGAGCTTGCCGTCCTGAACCAGCGCGCTCAGCGGGTCCATGGTCCAGTCTTGCCCATCCCATGGCACCGTGTCGGTGTGGCCCGAGAGGATGATGCCCGCCGGTTTGCCCTCGCCCAGCGTGGCGAACAGGTTGGCCTTGGTCTTGTCTTCGTTGAAGGTGAGGCGGCTTTTTACGCCCAGCCTGGCGAGGTGGTCGCGGATGAAATGGATCAGCTCCATGTTGGAGTGGTGGCTGACGGTGTTCATGCGCACCAGGGTTTGCGCAAGTTCGAGGGCGTGCGGGGAGAGTGTCATGTTGCAGTGCAAATAAACCCGGAGTGGCGCTAGGGGTGGCCAGCGGGCTAGACTGTGAGATCGTAAGGACACATATCATGAACGTTATTGACTCCATCGTCACCCAGGCGGCCAGTATTGCAGCGGTGCGCCGGGACATTCACGCCCACCCCGAGCTGTGCTTTGAAGAGGTGCGCACCGCCGACGTGGTAGCGCAAAAGCTCACCGAGTGGGGCATTCCCATCCATCGCGGCATGGGCACCACGGGGGTGGTGGGCATCGTGAAGGGGCGCGATGGGGGCGCCAACGGCCGGGCCATCGGCCTGCGCGCCGACATGGACGCGCTGCCCATGCAGGAGTTCAACACCTTTGCCCACGCCAGCAAACACCAGGGCAAGATGCACGCCTGCGGCCATGACGGCCATGTGGCCATGCTGCTGGCCGCAGCGCAGCACTTTGCCAAGCACCGCAACTTCGACGGCACCGTGTACCTGATCTTCCAGCCCGCCGAAGAAGGTGGTGGTGGTGCACGCGAGATGATCAAGGATGGCCTGTTCGAGCAATTCCCCATGGAGGCCGTGTACGGCATGCACAACTGGCCCGGCATGCCCGTGGGCCAGTTCGCCGTGAGCCCCGGCCCGGTGATGGCGTCGAGCAACGAGTTCAAGATCACCATCCGGGGCAAGGGCAGCCATGCCGCGCTGCCGCACAACGGCATTGACCCGGTGCCGATTGCCTGCCAGATGGTGCAGGCCTTCCAGACCATCATCAGCCGCAACAAGAAGCCGGTGGATGCGGGCGTGATCTCGGTCACCATGATCCATGCGGGAGAGGCCACCAACGTGGTGCCCGACAGCTGCGAGCTGCAGGGCACGGTGCGCACCTTCACGCTGGAGGTGCTGGACCTGATCGAAAAGCGCATGCAGCAGATTGCCGAGCACACCTGCGCTGCGCATGACGCCGTGTGCGAATTCGAGTTTGTGCGCAATTACCCGCCCACCGTCAATTCGGCCCCCGAGGCCGAGTTTGCGCGCGCGGTCATGGCCAGCATCGTGGGCGAATCCAACGTGCTGGTGCAGGAGCCCACCATGGGTGCCGAAGACTTCGCCTTCATGCTGCAGGCCAAGCCCGGTGCCTACTGCTTCATCGCCAACGGCGACGGTGCCCACCGCGAGATGGGCCATGGCGGCGGCCCCTGCACGCTGCACAACCCCAGCTACGACTTCAACGACGACCTGATCCCGTTGGGCGCGACCTACTGGGTCAAGCTGGCCGAAGCCTGGCTGGCCCAGCCCCCCAAGGCGGCCTGATACCCGCCGATATCCGGCGATCCCGCTCGACCTGGGCGCACGTTGCGCGCGTGCCCGGGTTTTTCCTGTCTTTCCTCACTGACTCCTGAAAGCCCCGTCCATGATCGGAATCGTTGAAGCCTTCTCGCCCAGCTACGCCGAGGCGCGCACAAAGTTTCTGGAAGCCGCAGCCGCTGCTGGCCTGTCCATCGAATCGCACGCCCACCCGCTCAAGGGCCGGGACGGAGAAGACCTGGCGATGGACGTGGTGCGCGACGGCCCGGCGGATGCGAAAAAGCTGCTCATCGTGAGCAGCGCCTGCCATGGTGCCGAAGGCTACTGTGGCAGTGGCGTGCAGGTGTTTGCACTGCACGACCAGGAGTGGCGCGACAAGGCGCATGCGGCGGGCGTGGCCACGCTCTACATCCATGCGCTCAACCCCTACGGCTTCTCGCATGTGCGCCGCTTCACGCACGAGAACGTGGACCTGAACCGCAACTTCCAAGACTTTTCAAAGCCCCTGCCCGTGAACACCGCCTACCGCGAGGTGCAGCCCCTGCTGCTGCCCGAGCAGTGGCCGCCCGGCCCCGACAACCTGGCCGCTGTGCAGCAGTACATCGCCACCAAGGGCGAGGCCGCCTGGCAGGCTGCCATCTCGCAAGGCCAGCACGAGTTTCCGCAAGGCATCTTCTTTGGCGGCACCGAGCCCACCTGGAGCAACCGCACGCTGCGCCAGGTGCTGCGCCAGCATGGCGCGGCTGCTTCGCAGATCGCCTGGATCGATCTGCACACGGGCCTGGGCCCCAGCGGCCATGGCGAACGCATCTATGCCGGCAAGGACGACGCCGTGGCCGTGGCCCGTGCGCGCGCCTGGTGGGACGGCGGCGGCGCCACGCCGGTCACCTCGATCTATGACGGCTCGTCCACCTCGGCCTTCCTCACCGGGCTGATGTGGACCGCCATCTACGACGAGTGCCCCCACGCCGAGTACACCGGCATTGCCATGGAGTACGGCACCGTGCCCGTGCTCGACGTGATGAACGCCATCCGCGCCGAGCAATGGCTCAACCTGCACCCCGGCGCACCCGCTGAGCAGCATGCGCAGATCAAGGCCCAGATGCTCGCTGCCTTCTACACCGATACCGATGTGTGGAAGGGCCAGATCGTGAGCCAGGCGCGACAGTCGATGTTCCAGGCGGTGGATGGCCTGGCCGGCTGAATGGCTGCGGGATGTACATAAAAATGGCCGTCTCCGCGCATCTGTAAATAGTTTTTAGCTCCTGAAAAGATAGTAATTGTCTCCCGGTGCCCCAGGCAGCCCATGCCGGGGTAGCGGTGGGGTAGCGCCCCGGTCGCGGCTACCATCGCCCAAAAAACCAGGAGACACCATGGCCCTTGCAACCCACGCCCCCTGCGACCGGGCTATCCCCCGGGCGGCCGCCGAACGTGTGGCCCCATGAGCCCGCGCACCGCCCTGCAGGTGCCGCCTGCCGACCCGCTGCGTGCGCTCAGCCGCAGCCTGCTCAGGCTCTCTGAGCAGGCCCAGCACGTTGCCCCGCAGGACTTGCTGCGCCAGGCCATGCAGACCTTGCAGAGCCTGGTGCCTTTTGATTCCGCCTGGTGGGGCGAGGTGTCGGCGGGCGAGGCTGGCGCAGAGGGGGAAACGCAGGCCGCACCACGCAACTGGCTGCACGGCAGCATCGGCCTGGCCCGGGGTTTTGCCGACGAATGGAATGCCCTGGCGGCCGTGGACGACTTTGCGCTGCAGTCCATGCGCCGACTGGGTCAGGTGATCCGCGAGCGCGACGTGGTGGGCGTGTTGCCCGAGGACCCGCAGGTGGTGGCCTTCTCCGAGCGGCATGGCCTTTACCACTGCATGGCCCTCACGGCCGAGCTGCCGCACAGCGGGCTGCTGTTTTTTGTCTCGGTCTACCGCCCGCAGACACGCACCGAATTCACCGATGCCGAAACCGTGCTGTTCGGCGAGTTTGTGCTGCACCTGCTGCAGCACTGGCACCACCGTCTGCAGCGCCTGCAAAATGATTCGCCCCGGCGCCCCTGGGACAGCTTTGCGCTGGCCCAGCCCACGGGCGAGCTGCTGTTCGCAGGTCTGCGCATCAGCCAGGCCCTGCGTGCGGCCCACCCGGAATGGGCGGGCACCCACCTGCCCCCGGCCGTGGTGCAGGCGCTGCGCGGCGCGCCTTGCAACCTGGTGCTGGGCAGGGCCTGCCGCCTGCGGCTGGAGCCCTGCGGCCCACTGGTGGCACTCAGCATCGCATCGCGCCAGCACAAGCAGGCGCTGGCCCCGCGCGAGCTGAGCGTGGCCATGCTCTACGCCCAGGGGCAGTCGCACAAATACATTGCGGCCACGCTGGGCCTCACGCCCGCCACGGTGCGTACCTACCTGCGCACCGCCTACGCAGCGCTGGGCGTGCGCAACAAGCTGGAGCTGGTGGCGGCACTGCGCAACGCGTAAGGCGGTGGCCCGACGCTGCGCGGGCTTGGTAGTTTCCCGCTCCCTCTGCATTTGCAGAGGCTGCAATCGCGCCGCCTTTTCCTATCGTTCGCACCGGAGTCCAGACACCGGTGCGCGCCACACCGCCACCCGGCCAGGACTCCTGAAGAACCGTCATAACAGGAGACCCTCGCATGTTCCCCCATCCTCACTCCCTCTCTGCGGCGCCCCGGCGCCACGCCCTGGTACGCGCAGGGCGATGGACCGCAGCCTGCACCCTGGGTGCTGCGGTCGCCGTGGCCCTGACCGCCTGCGGCGGCGGCAGCGACGCCATCCCACCGCTGGCCAGCAAACCCCTGGCTGAGGCCTGTGCCGCCTACGCATCCACCGCCTTGCCCCATGGCGCCAAGGTCACCCGCACCGAGCTGCGCAAGGCTGAGGGCACATTGCCCGACGTGTGCATCGTGCGCGGCCAGATCGTGTCCTCGCCCGAGTCCACCATCCACTGGGCGGTGGAGCTGCCCACGCTGGCGCAGTGGAACGGCAAGACGCTGACCATTGGCGGCGGCGGCTTCGACGGCTTCATCCCCACCGACGACCCGTGGTACCAGCAGCTCGTGGGCCCCTCGGCCAATCCGTATGTGAAGATCAGCTCCGACTCCGGCCACCAGGTGCGCGGCTTTGCCTGGGGCAACAGTGATGTGGCGCTGCGCAACCACGCATTCGACGCCAACCATTTCGTGCTGGAGGTGGGCACCGCCATTGCCACCGAGTTCTACGGCAAGCGCCCCGTGCGGCGCTACCACATGGGCCATTCCAACGGCGGGCGCTCAGGTCTGATCTCCACGCAGAAGTACCCCAAGGACTACGACGGCGTGGTGGCCATGGAGCCCGCCATCGCCCAGCAGGCGCACCAGGTCAACCTGGGCCCCACGGTGCTGCGCCACATCTTCAAGAGCCGCGACAACTGGATGAGCCCCGCCAAGATCGCGCTCTACGCCAAGGCCGAGACGGCCGCGTGCGACGGGCTGGACGGTCTGAAGGACGGCATCATCGGCAACGTCGAGGCCTGCAACTACGTGCCCACCGACCTGCTGTGCCAGGGCGCCGACAACGACAGCTGCCTGACGGCCGGCCAGATCGAATCCATCCGCCTCATTTACAGCGACCACAAGACGCCCGTGACCCTGTCGCGCGGCGCGGTGGGCTACCCGCGCTTTGGCCGGGGCGGCGCGTCCACGTCGGACTGGCAGTCGTACATGTTCGGCACCAGCTTCGACGCGCCCGATTCGTTCAACCACATGGCCGTGACCGAAGCCGCGCGCCTGGTGGAGGGCAACCCCAACGCGAACATCCTGACCCACGATCCGACCCAGTACCAGGCCCAGTACCGCCGCCTGGCCGAGATGATCGATGGCACGGACCCGGACATCTCCGCCTTTGCCGACAACGGCGGCAAGCTGCTGATCTGGTACGGCCTGGGCGACACCTGCGTGTCGCTGTACCGAACGGTGGAATACTTCGACACTGTGAAGCAGCGCCTGGGCGCCAGCAAGGTGCAGAGCTTTGCACGCATGGTCACCTCGCCCTCCAACGGGCACGACCTGGACGGCGTGGGGACCGAACCCCGTTCCATCGACCTGCTCGCCGCCATGGACGCCTGGGTGGAAAAGGGCACGGCGCCCGACAAACTGGTGGCCACCAAGTTCGCGCCCGGCACCACCACCCCCGTGGCGCAGCGCCCGGTGTGCGAGTACCCGCAGTTCCCGCGCTACAACGGCACGGGTGACCCGGCCAAGGCCGAGAGCTTCACCTGCTCTGCGACCTGAGCGCGCTGGGTGGAGCAAAGGCGTGCCCCACCGGGGCGCGCCCTTTGGCCGCTGCATGGGGCCTTGGCGGTTTCACAGCCCCAGGTCGCTCAACCCCGGATGGTCGTCCGGCCGGCGCCCGAGAGGCCAGAAGAACAACCGGTCTGCGGCCTGGATGGGGCGGTCGTTGATGCTGGCGTGGCGCACGGCCATCAGACCGTCGTCGTTGAATTCCCAGTTCTCGTTGCCATAGCTGCGGTACCACTGGCCTGCGTCGTCATGCCATTCGTAGGCAAAACGCACAGCGATGCGGTGGCCGCTGAACGCCCACAGCTCCTTGATGAGGCGGTAGTCCAGTTCGCGCGCCCACTTGCGCTCCAGCAGCTGCCGAGCGGCGTCGCGGCCCACAGGGAACTCGGCGCGGTTGCGCCAGCGTGTGTCTTCGGTGTAGGCCAGGGCCACGCGCGCGGGGTCGCGCGAGTTCCAGCCGTCTTCGGCCAGGCGCACCTTCTGGATGGCGGTGTGTTGTGTAAAGGGGGGCAAAGGTGGGCGTGTTTCCATGGGGACCTCGAAGGTGAAGGGTGGATGTAGACAGGTCTGTCTACTCGCTATCATAAGGCTATGTAGACAGGTCTGTCTACAATGAGCGAATGACCTTTGATCCAATCCCCCCTGGCTGGCAGGACCTGCCCGCCCGAGACCGCCTGCTGCACACGGCCCATGCGCTGTTCTACCGGGACGGCATCCGCGCCACGGGCATCGACCGCGTGATCGCGGAGTCCGGCGTGACCAAGGTGACCTTCTACCGGCATTTCCCGAGCAAGAACGACCTGATCTGTGCGTATCTGGAGTACCGGCACACGGGCTGGATGGCCTGGTTTGGCGATGCGCTGCAGCGCCATGCCCACGCGCTGCCTGCAGGTGCGGACCGCACGCGGGCCTTGGCGCCCGCCTTGGCGGAATGGTTGGGCAGCGAGCACTTTCGGGGCTGCGCCTTCATCAACAGCGTGAGCGAGCTGGGAGACACCGTGCCTGAGGTGCTGGAGATTGCGCAGCGCCACAAGCGCGACATGACGGCATTGCTGGCGGGCCTGTTGCCTGCGCCAGCCCACCGTGCGCAGGATGCGCAGGCGCTCACCCTGGTGGTGGAGGGCGCCATCGTGCGCGTGCAGATGGGCGAGCCCGTCAAGGTGGTGGTCGCCACCGTGTCCCGTCTTGTGGAGGCTTTGGTGCCAGCGCCATCCCCTCGCGCCGTGTGAGCACTGCGGCTGGCACGAAGCCGTCCATGGGGTTGGCGACTTCAGTCCAGCCGGTGACCCATTGCATTCCCTTTGCGCTCCAGGCGGGGGCTGTTGGGCGCTGCGCATGGGCTCTCGCCGGGCCGGGGCGCATGACCTAGGCCTGCTGTCTTCTCTCTCATGGATGCACTACGAGCCCGCCAGTGCGCCCTGGGCCGCAGCGCACAGGCGGCTACTCGCCCCAGGGCAGCATCAGCGTGAGCAGTGAAAGCTGGTCGAACTCGGGTGCAAAAGCATCGATGATCTGCTGCGGCTCGGGGCACAGGGTGGTGTCGGTGATCACGCCAAACTGCACACCGCCGCCGTAACTGAGGATGGAGACCCCCAGGCCAATGTCGCCCGACTGTGGCACCCAGAACATGCATTGCGTGACGCGCGACCCGCACAGCGTGAGCTGCTCCTTGGGGCCGGGCACGTTGGTCATCACGGCCGTGGTCTTGCGGCCAAACAGGTTGAGCAGTGCGTCCTGCGCGGGCTTGATCATCAGCCCCGCCACCGCCAGCATGGCAAACGCCAGGATGGGCTGGGTGCTGCCCTTGAGTGCGTTCATGCGCTTGCGCACTTCGTACACGCGCTCAATGGGGTTGGCCACGCCAATCGGCAGCACCAGCGGTACCAGGCCAAAGCGGTTGCCCAGCTTCCAGGCCTCTTCCATGGGGCGCAGGTTCACCGGGATCATGGCGCGGATCTCCTGGCCCGTGGGGTCGTCGCCCTGGCTGCGCAGGTAGCCGCCGATGGCGCCGGCCACGCAGGACAGCAGCACATCGTTGATGGAGCAGTTGAGCGCCTTGCCGATGGCCTTGACTTCTTCGAGCGGGATCGGTGGGCACCACGCCACGCGCTTGGCGCTGCCGGGCTGGCCCTTGAGGCGGGTGGGCGAGTCGTCGGGCATGAGCGCCAGCGCCGCGGCATCACTGACGAGCTGGTAGGCCACGCGGGCCATGTCGGCCGTGCCCGAGAGCCCATGCTGCATGGCTTTCTCTGGGTCACCCAGCATCTGCAACGACTTGGCCGCGCTGTCGCCCGCCAGGTCCAGCGCCTTCACGGTGAGGCCGGTGAAGGGCTTGATCAGGGCATCCGCAATCCAGTCCTCGGCGGTGGCGGCTTCCTTGCCTGTTCGCGCCTTGCGCTTGGGGGGCTCAGAGCCGCCATCCACCAGCGACATGGTCACCGAGATGAGGGCAATGCCGTCGGCAATGCAGTGGTGGATGCGCACGATGAGTGCGCTACCCTTTGCTCCGTCGTCGCCCACAAAGTCTTCGATCAGGTGCATCTGCCACAGCGGGCGGCGGGTATCGAGCGGCTGCATGGCGAGTTCACCCACGCGGTCTTGCAGCGCGCGCTGCATGCTCTGGCCTTTGCGGTGGGGCAGCTTTTCGCGCAGCACATGGGCGGCGATGTCGAAATTTTTATCCTCCACCCAGGTGGCGCCCGCCGCGTCTTCCACCACGCGCTGACGAAAACGCGGGTACTGCAGCAAGCGCTGCTGCACGCGTTCGCACAGGGCCTCCCAGGTGATGCCGGGCGACAGGGTCCACACGCCGTTGATCATCATCAGGTTGCTGTGCGAATCCATGCGCAGCCAGGCGGTATCCACCTTGCTCATGCGCTCGCCGGACAGGCCCAGCATGCCGGTGGCCGCGCGGCGTACGTTCTTCTGGACCACGGTGGCGGCCTTGCGGGCTGCGGGGGGCAGGGCCTGGGCGGCCTTGCGCGCCACCTCAGGCCCCTGGTCGCGCAGGGTGCGCAGGGGACTCGTGCTGTGGCCGGGGGCGGCTTTGCGGGGGGCTGGAATGCGGGTCACCATCAGATGTACACCTATTGTTTGATTTTTTGGGGGCTTGCCTCTATGGATTGAGCGGCCCCGGGCCGTGCTCAGCCCGTAAGATACAACGCAGCAAACCCTTGCCGACACCGTTTTTTCCCTCCCCCCAAAACATTCCCAGGAGCACACTGACATGGCCGACCTCAACGCCACCTTCGAAGCCGCTGTGGCCAATTCCAAGAACCTGAGCGAGCGTCCCGACAACGCGACGCTGCTCAAGATATACGCGCTGTACAAGCAAGCCACCGCCGGTGACAACACCGAGAAGAAGCCCAGCTTCTCCGACATGGTGGGCCGCGCCAAGTGGGACGCCTGGGAAAAGCTCAAGGGCACGGGCTCCGACGACGCCAAGCAGCAGTATGTGGACCTGATCACCTCGCTGAGCTGATACGGCGGGTCTCTCCAAAGAAAAAGGCGACCAAGGTCGCCTTTTTCTTTGGGTGCAGCGGCGGTCTAACGCTGAACCCACCCCTTGGGCAATCCCGCCTCCGGCGTCATCCCATAGACCGGCTCGCCCGGCAGCCCCGCCTGCAGCGGCGCGCGCGCGGCCATCAGGCGCTCCAGGTCCACCCCCGTGGTGATGCCCATGGCCTCAAACATGAACACCAGGTCTTCGGTCACCACATTGCCCGAGGCGCCCGGCGCATAGGGGCAGCCGCCCAGCCCGCCCAGCGACGCATCAAAGGTGCGCACCCCCACGTCGTAGGCAGCCAGGCAATTGGCCAGGCCCAGCCCCCGGGTGTTGTGCATGTGGGCCGCCCCGGCCTTGGCGCCGAGCTCGGCCCGCAGGCGCGTGAACAGGCGGCGCACCTGCGCCGGGTTGGCCATGCCGGTGGTGTCCGACAGGCCCACTTCGTCCGCGCCCGCCTCGGCGCACAAGCCAGCCAGCCAGATCACATCGTCTTCGGCCACCGTGCCCTGTATCGTGCAGCCAAAAGCGGTGGACAGCCCCACCTCCACCAGCACGCCGGGCGCCTGCGCGTCGCGCAGTTGCGCCACGGCGCGCACCTCTTCGACCATGGCCTCGCGTGTCTTGCGCACATTGGCCAGCGAATGGGCGGCGCTGGCCGACACCGGAAGGGTGACCTTGTGCACCCCTGCTGCCAGCGCCGCCTCGGCGCCGCGCAGGTTGGGCGCCAGGGCCATCACGGTGATGCCAGGGTGGGTGAGGGCGTGGCGCACCACTTCGGCCACATCGGCCATCTGGGGCAGCAGGCGGGCGGGCACGAACGAGCCGACTTCGATCTCGCGCAGGCCCGCCGCCACCAGCGCGTCGATCCAGCGCAGTTTGTCGGCCGTGGGCATGGTGGCCTGGACGGACTGCAGGCCATCGCGCGGGCCGACTTCGCTGATGAGGATTTCTGGAGGCGTCATGGTGCTCGGCGAATGAAGCCGCAGAGGATAGCGCGTGCGGCGCCGGGAGAGGTCTGGGAGTTTTGAGCAAAGTGGCAACTGGGGTTGCCATACCGGCAAACAGCCCTGCAATAAGCAGCAGTTTGGGCGATTCCTATTGTTTTTGCGCTTCGGGACACTGCCTGGAGACACATTCATTCGCATCCGGAGACAAACACCATGGCTGCCCCTCAGCACTTTTCCACCCGCTACCTCAGTGCCCCCGATGTCATCGCACTGGTGCAGCGCAAGGGCGTCGAGCCCTGCCTGCGCGGCATCGCAGATTACATCCATGCCGACTTTTTGCGCTGGGGGGCCTTCGACAAATCAGCGCGCGTGGCCAGCCACTCGCGCGACGGCGTGATCGAACTCATGCCCATTGCCGACGGTGAGACCTATGCGTTCAAGTACGTCAACGGTCACCCCAAGAACACACGCTGGGGTTTGCCCACCGTGATGGCGTTTGGCGTGCTGGCCGATGTGGCCACCGGCGCGCCGCTGCTGCTGAGCGAACTCACGCTCACCACTGCCTTGCGCACCGCCGCCATGTCGGCCGTGGCCGCCCGCGCCCTGGCGCGGCCTGGCAGCCGCACCATGGCGCTGATTGGCAACGGCGCACAGAGCGAGTTCCAGGCGCTGGCGTTTCACCACCTTTTGGGCATCACCACCCTTCGCCTGTTTGATACCGACCCGGCCGCCACCGCCAAGCTGCAGGCCAACCTGCAAGGCACCGGGCTGCGTACTGTGGCCTGCTCCAGCACGGCCGAGGCCGTGCGTGGCGCCGACATTGTGACCACGGTGACGGCCGACAAGACCAACGCCACCATCCTCACCCCTGACCTGCTGGCGCCCGGCATGCACGTCAACGCGGTGGGCGGCGACTGCCCCGGCAAGACCGAGTTGCATGCCGACGTTTTGCGGCAGGCGCAGGTGTTTGTGGAATACGCGCCGCAAACGCGCATCGAAGGCGACATCCAGCAGCTGCCTGCCGACTTTGTGGTGACCGAGTTGTGGGAGGTGCTGGCAGGGCAGCACGGCGGGCGCGCCAGCGATACCGCAGTGACCGTGTTCGACTCCGTGGGCTTTGCGCTGGAGGACTTTTCTGCGCTGCGCTTCTTGCGCGACGCGGCGGCCGAGCTGGACATGGGCCAGCCCATTGAACTCATTCCGGAGTTGTCAGACCCCAAGAACCTGTTTGGGTTGTTGCGCACGCGCAGCCCCTTGCTGCGCGTTGTGGCCTGACGGCTGTCCGGTCACCCCTTCTCAGTCCCTCCACACCACGCTACTCCCCGGGTCGGCACGGGTGGTGCGGAAATGGTTGGCCGGGTGCGCAGGGTCTGCCCTGCCAAACGAAATGCCGCAGACGATGCTGCGGTCCTCGCCAATGCCCAGCACCTCGCGCAGCACGCCAGGGTAGGACGCGAGCGCGGCCTGCGCGATGGAGCCCACGCCCAGGCTGTGCGCGGCCAGCATGAAGTTGTTCACATAGGCGCCGCAGTCCACCGCGCCATACACGCCCAGCGCCTCGTCGCTGGTGATGATGGCCACATGCGGGGCGCCAAACATGGTGAAGTTCTGCGCCGCCTGGCGCGCCGAGGCTTCGCGGTCGCCCTTGGCAATGCCCAGAGCCTCGTACAGGCCCCAGCCGCATTCGCGCCGCCGTTCCTGGTACACGCCCCGGTATTCGCGGGGCCAGGGCAGATCTGGAGCCGGAGCGGCGGCCGCCATGTGCGCCTGCAGTGCACCGCGCAGGCGCTCCAGCTTGGCGCCGCTGGCAATGGTGAGCTGCCAGGGCTGCGCATTGCACCACGATGCCGTGCGCTGCGCAGTGGCCAGGATGGCGTCGATGGTGCTGCGGGGTAGCGGCTCGGGCAGAAACGCGCGGCAGCTGTAGCGGGTGTGGAGCAGCGTGGAGAGGGTGTCAAACGCCGGGCCGTGGGCGCTGGCCTCGTTCGCGGTGGAAGTCATGGCGGTGGTTAGGCCTTCTTGGCCTTGGCGGCAGGCTTGGCCGTTGCCTTGGGGGCTGGCTTGCCAGCCTCGGTGTCTGCCGCCGGTTTCTTCTTGTCGGCGGCGTGCTTCTTGGTTGCGGGGTGCGGCGCGTTGAGCAGCGCGTCCAGCTGCTCGCCAATCTCGGCCTCGATGCGGTCCTTGAAGGCGCCCAGCAAAAAGCCCAGTTGGGCCTTCATCTCGAACTGGTGGGCATCCACCAGCAGCGTGCCCTTGACGCCGGTGCGGGTGAAGGTGAGCAGGTCTTCCTTCTCGCCCTCTTCGTAGGTGCATTCCATGTCGAACTTTTCTTCGGCCTTCTCGGCCCAGGAGAAGGCGACCTTGCGGGCTTCCTTGAAGCCCAGGTGGTGTTCGCGGTGGATATGAATGTCAGGCACCGGCTGTCTCCTTGAGGTGTTGGGGGTCAGGTATAAGGGCGCGCAGGGCCTCGTGCCGCTCGGGCTGGGGCTGCTGCGCCAGTTGTCGTACGGCATCATAAAACCGGGGCCAGTCGCGGCCTTCGCGCTCAAACAAGGCTTCGAATGCGGGAACCAGTTCGTCGTAGGCGGCCTGGGCCGCAAAGCTGGCGTTGTTGGCCTGTGCCACCCAGCGGTCGTAACCGGCCACCTGGGCGGTGGTGGCCTGGGGCGCGGCGCCGCCCTGTGGTTGCAGCCAGCGCTCGCGCAGCGCGGCGTAGTCCGCTCTGAAACGCTGCATTGCTTCACTTTTTATAGCTGCTAACGCATGATCATCGCGCGCAGAGGCCTCTTTTTGCTCATAAATGGCAGCCAGGTGAGCGCGTGTGGCCCGGGTCAGCGCGCGGAAGGCGCTGCGCCGCGCCTCGCTGGTGGCATAGGCTTCGCGCGCTGCGGGGGTGGATTGCGTGGCCAGCCACTGCTCCACGCCGATGCGCTCCACCGCTGTGGCAAAGGATTCGTTGAACAAGGTGTCGTTCTTGGCATAGGCCACCTGGTGCGCCAGCTCGTGGAACAGCAGGCGCACAAAGTCGCCCTCGGGCCAGGCAATGAAGGTGGACAGCAGCGGGTCGCCACCCGCCCAGTTCATGTAACCCAGCGTGGAGTAGGCAGGCACGCCGTACACCTCCACCTCCAGGCCCTGCGCGGCCAGCTCGGCGGCTTCGGCCTGCGCTGCGGCCTCGGTGAAGTAGCCCCGGTAGCCGATGCAGCCCGTCACCGGAAAGCACCAGGTGTGCAGCGTCAGCGAATAGGGCGGTGCGGCGACCACGTTCCATACGGCAGCGGGGCGCTTCAGGTCGGCATAGCGGCGGTAGCTGGCGTTGTCGGGCAGGCCGAGTTCGGTGACCGCAAAGGCCCGCGCACGTTGCGCCAGCTGCAGCCGCTCGCGCAGGGCGGGCGAGATGTCTTTGCGCACCACCCAGTCGTCAATGGGTTCTGCGGCATGCAGGATCTGCATGTGCCCGCGCAGCGACTGCCAGTAGTAGCCCCACGCGTTGGAGGGGCCGGTGGTGCTGGCGCAGCCGCCCAGTACCAGGCAAAACATCAGGCTGAAGGTGGCCCGCAGGCGGGGAAGTGGCTGGCGCATGCAGTGCAGTTTATGGGCAGATCGGGCCCTTTGTACCCGCCCTGTCAGCAGCCTGGCTGTGGTGGTTTCTAGAATGCCGCGCATGACCCCTCCGACTGCTCAAGATCCTGCTCGCCCACCCGCACTGGCCGACGGCCTGTTCGCCGACGAAACCGGTTGCCCGCGTTGCACCTGGTGCCAGGCCACGCCGCTGTACCGCCACTACCACGATACCGAGTGGGGCTTTCCGGTGGCAGACGACCGCCGGCTGTTCGAGAAGATCTGCCTGGAGGGCTTTCAGTCGGGCCTGAGCTGGCTCACCATCCTGAACAAGCGCGAGGGCTTTCGCGCCGCGTTCGCGAACTTCGACGCCGAGCAGGTGGCAGCCTTCGGCCCGGCCGAGGTAGAGCGCCTGGTGCAGGACACGGCCATCGTGCGCCACCGGGGCAAGATCGAGTCCACCATCAACAACGCGCGCCGCGTGCTGGAGCTGCGGCGCGAGTTCGGCTCGCTGGCGCACTACGCCTGGCGCTACGAGCCCGCTGCTGCTGACCGGCCGGAGCGCCTCACGCGTGAAGTGGCGCGCACCCTGTCCACGTCGGCTGCATCGGTGGCCATGTCCAAGGACCTGAAGAAGCGTGGCTGGAGTTTTGTGGGCCCCACCACGGTGTACGCCTTCATGCAGGCGATGGGGCTGGTCAATGACCACCTGGAAGGCTGCCACTCGCGCCCCGCAGCGCTCGCGGCGCGCAAGGCGTTTGTGGTGCCGCGCGGCTGATCGTTCAGACCCGCGCTACGGGACGCAGCAGCCACAGCGCTCCCAACGCGGCCAGGCCCAGCAGTGTGGTGAGCCACAGGGCCGCTGCCCCGGCGCTGTCCAGCAGCATGCCAAACAGCACCGGTGCAAAAGCCTGCGCCACGCGGGCGGGCACCATCATCAGGCCCTGGCGGGCGCCATAGCCTGCTGGCCCAAACAGCACCAGTGGCAGCGTGCCCTTGGCAATGGTCAGTATCCCGTTGCCTGCCCCGTGCAGCACGGTAAATACTGCGGCAGCAGGCCCGCCCAGCACCATCAGCAGGCCCGCGCCCACGGGGTGTGTGGCGGCAGCCAGCTGGGCCGACAGCAGCGGGTGCAGGCGGCGCAGCAAGCCAAACTCCAGCAGGCGTGCAGCCACCTGCGCAGGGCCCACCAGCGCGGCCATTGCCACTGCCGCCTGCAGCGATGTGCCACTGGCCTGCAGCAGGCGCGGCAGGTGGGCCGCCATGGCGGTACTGGTGAACCAGGTGACGGCAAACACAAAGGACAGCAGCACGGTGGTGCGCAGCGGGTGAGCGGCAGTGGACGGGGCGGGTGCAGCCGGTTCCGAAGTGTCCGCCACAGGTTCATCTGCCGAAGTTGAGTGCGGCTTCCTTGCGGTGTCGGCACGGGGCAGCCAGCCATTAAGCGGCACGCCCACCAGCAAGTGCAATGCGGCCCAGCCCGCGCACGCGCCGCGCCAACCCCACTGCGTCTCCATCCAGGCCGACAGCGGCCAACCCACGGTGCTGGCAAACCCCGCGATCAGCGTGATGCCGGTAATGGCGCTGCGTGCGCCCTGACCGTACAGCCGCACCAGCGTGGCAAACGCAGCCTCGTACAGGCCCGAGCCCATGGCCACGCCCATCAGCACCCACGCGGCAAACAGGCCCACCGGGCCTTGCGCCAGGGCCATGCCCGCCAGAGCAGCTGCAAACAACAGGTTGGTGCCCACCAGCACCGGGCGGCCACCATGGCGGTCGATGGCCCGGCCCGCCAAGGGCCCGAGCAGCGCCGACACGATGAGCGCCACCGAAAACGCCGCGAACACGGTGGGCGTGGCCACACCCAGGTCGCGCGCCATGGGCGCGGCCAGCATGGCGGGCAGGTAGTAGGACGAGGCCCAGGCCAGCGTCTGGGCCGTGCCCAGGCGCGCCACGGTCCAGCGTTGTGACGCGGCACTCATGCCGCGCGGTGGGCCATGGTGGGGGCGCGCGAGATTGCCTCAGGCACGCTGGCCCTGCGCGTTGATGACGACTTCGCCATCCTCCTTGGTGAAGGCACCTTGCTGCGGTGCGGGCAGGATGTCCAGCACCTTCTCGGACGGGCGGCACAGCCGCGTGCCCAGGGGCGTGACCACGATGGGACGGTTGATGAGGATGGGGTGCTGCAGCATCGCGTCGATGAGCTGGGCGTCGGTGACGCCCGGTGCGTCCAGCTGCAGCTCGGCGAAGATCGCCTCCTTGGTCCGCACAGCGTTGATCACCGGCTCGCCGGTCGCCGCAATCAGCGCCACCAGCGTGGCGCGGTCGGGCGGGGCTTTCAGGTATTCGATGACCTCGGGCTCCAAGCCGCTGTTGCGGATCATGGCGAGGGTGTTGCGGGACGTGCCGCACTTGGGGTTGTGATAGATCGTGATGGTGGTCATGGCGTGCTGGAAAGGATGGGAGCAATGGGCGAAAGTTTGCCACTGTGTGCGGGCCAACCCGGCAAATTTCCCAGCGCGTTCAGCAGCCGCTGGCCCGCATCGCCCAGCGCGCCGTCGTTGTGCACCTCCAGGCTGGCGGCTCCCGGGGGCGGGGTGTAGGCCAGCGCGCGCTGCACCCGGGCCTCCACCTCTTCGTTCGTCTCGCGGCCCCGCGACAGCAGGCGCTCGCGCAGCACCTGCGGGCTGGCAGTGATGTGCACAGCCACCAGGTCCGGGAACCGCGCCAGGGCCTCGGGCAGGTAGGCGCGCGAACCATTGAGCAGCACCCAGTGGCCCTGCGCCAGCGGCGCCAGTTGTGCATGCCGTACGCCGTAGCCCAGGCCGTTGGCCTGCCAGTGCAGGGCAAAGGCCAGTTCGTGGCGCAAAGCAACAAACGTTTCTGGCGAAACACTTTCATGGGCTTCGCCGCCCGGTATGGCGGAGCGGCTGATGGTGCGCTGCGCCCAGTGCACGGGGCCGGGCTGGGGCAGGTGGGCGCGCAGCCAGTCCAGCAGGCTGTCCTTGCCCGCACCCGAGGGGCCCATGCAGTAAACCAACCGACCGGTGGTCATGCGCCCATCTCCAGATGGTCCAGCAGCACAAAGTCCGCGCCGGGCGTGGGCTCTGCGAACAGGGCCAGGCTGTTGAATTTGAGGATGGGAAGGTCCGAGAAAATTTCCTGCGCGGCCTCGAACACCAGCGACTGCGTGGGTGCGTCTACCTGCGCCAGGCTGCCGGTGAGCGACATGTGAAAGCGGAACTCGTCCAGCACAAACGGGTAGCCCCATTGCTGTAGCAGCGCGTCCTGCCGGGCGGTGAGCCCGGCTGCACGGCGCCGGGCCAGGTCGGCGTCAGAAAGGGGCGCGGCCAGGGGCTGTAGTGCCGTCACGCAGGTGGCGGCGGTCTCCTGGATCTGCGCATTGGCGGGGTGCAGCGCCGGGGGCACTAGCGCCAGAAAGTCGTCGATGCGTTGCACCTGCAGCGGCGGCAGCACAAAGGGTTGCAGCCCGCGTGCCACCTCCTGCACGGCCTGGTGCAGCGTGATCCAGTCGGTGCCGGGCGCCAGTGCAAACGGCGCCTTGAGCGTGGCGTGCCAGCCGTAGCGGCGGGGCGCTGCGGTCAGGCGGTGCAGCGTGTCGGCCGCCACGCCGTCGATGGCGAGCTGCTGCAGCGGCTGCAGCAGCGCGGCACAGCGCCCCAGCCAGTGGCTGCCGGCCAGCCAGCCCAGGCTGCCCGGGTTGGGCGCAAAGTAAACCGCATAGCGGTGGTGGGTGGGTGGCATGTCAGGCGTGTTCATTGTGGTCAATCGTCAGTTTCACACGGTCGCCCGCAAACCAGGCGCGGGCCCATTCGATGGGCGTGCCTGCCAGGTCCACGTTCAGGCTCTCTACCTGCAGCACAGGGCGTGAGGTGGGCTGGCGCAGCTGGGCGGCCACTTCGGCGCTGGGCAGCTCGGCGGTGATGCGGCTTTCGCGGCGCGTGTAGTCGGCCACGCCGTGGGCGGTGAAGCCTGCGGTGATGGAGCCCGTTTCGCGCACCACGGCCGCCAGATTTTCGAAGCGCGGCAGGGGAAAGTAGCGCTCGCTGATGTGCAGGGGCTGGCCCTCGGCATCGCCGCGCACGCGCAGCGCCAGCAGCGGGCTGCGCGCGGGCACCTGCAGCGCCTTGGCCAGCGCTGCGGTGGCGCGCGTGGTCTGCGCCAGCAGCACCACCAGGCTACCGCGCAGCCCGGCCTGCGCCAGACCTTGCTGGTGGCGCGTGCGCTTGCCCAGCACCAGGTCCACCGCAAAGTCTTCCACATAGGTGCCGCTGCCCTGCGTGATGCGTACCAGGCCCTGGCTGCACAGGCTGGCGAGCGAGCGGCGGATGGTGTGGCGGTTCACGCCGAACTGCTCGGCCAGCGCGTGTTCCGAGGGCAGGCGCTGGCCCGGCGGGTAGACGCCGCTGCCGATGGCCTCGGCCAGCTCGGCGGCTATGCGCGTCCAGAAGCTGTCGCGCGCAGGGCGCAGTGGTGGTGCTTGCGGTACCTGCAACGGGGTCGGGAGGGAGGTGGTGCTGGCTGTCATGAAACCTACATGCGCGCTCTTTAAGCTGGCGCCAGTTGTTCAATTTGTCTATACAACTTTCAGGGTACCACTTCCATGTTTCAAGCCTTTGACAACCCGGGGCCGGGCCGCCCCCTGGGCCGCGTGCAGTGGATGGCGCTGCTGGCCCGGGCGCCGCTGGGGCTGCTCGAATCTGCCTTGCACGAGCATGCCACGCGCCCCGCGCGCTGGCTGCGTGCGCCAGAGACCGGCCTGATGATGGTGCAGGGCCGCGCTGGTGGCACGGGTGAGCGCTTCAACCTCGGCGAGGTCACCGTCACCCGCTGCGCGTTGCGTGTGACCGATGCATCCGATGCTGCCGAGGCCACTGTAGGCGTGGCCTACGTGCTGGGCCGTTCGCACCGGCAGGTGCAACTGGCCGCGCTGGCCGACGCCCTGCTGCAAGACCCTGTTCAGCAACCGGTGCTGGACGCACAACTGCTCGAACCCATCCGCACCCACCTGCGCACCACCCAGGCCGAGCGCCAGGCCCGTGCCGCCAGCACCAAGGTGGACTTCTTTACCGTGGCGCGCGAGAGCGGTTCTGACAACGATGAGGAGACCGAATGAGCACGACCCCCTTGGCATCCCTGGGTGCCGGATTCTCGAGCGAAGCCTTTGGCAGCCAGGCGGTGTTCCGCGCCGCGCTGCAGGCGCTGTCGCATCCTGGCCGGACGGTGGCGGTGGAGCACGACGCTCAGACACCCTCCGTGGGGCATGCTGCATCGGCTGCCGTGCTGCTGGCGCTGCTCGACAGCGAATGCACGCTGTGGCTCTCGCCCAGGCTGGTAGCCAGTGATGCCGGTGCCTGGCTGCGCTTTCACACAGGCTGTACTTTGGTGGCCGACGCTGCGCAAGCCCGTTTTGTGTGGGTGGCGCAGGGTGATGCGCTGCCGGCCCTGAACCGTCTGGCCCTGGGCACCGACATCTACCCCGACCAGTCAGCGACTTGCGTGGTCGATGTATCGCGTGCCGCCACCACGGTGGACGCGAGTGATGCGTGGCACTTGCGTGGCCCCGGCATCCAGGAGGTGGCGGCCTTGCAGGTGGATGGTTTGCCCGACGACTTCGAGGCCCAGTGGGCGGCCAACCATGGAGTGTTTCCACGCGGTGTGGATCTGCTGCTGGCCACTGCAGACCACATCGTGGGTCTGCCACGCACCACGCGGGCAACGCGCGGTGCCACTGCCCTTCAGGAGGCCTGAGCATGTACGTAGCCGTCAAAGGCGGAGAAGCCGCCATTCTCAACAGCTACCAGTTGCTGGCGCGCCAGCGCCGGGGCGATGCCGCACAGCCCGAACTCTCGGTGGCGCAGATCCGCCAGCAGCTCAAGCTGGCCGTGGACAGGGTGATGACCGAGGGCTCTGTATACGACACCGAACTGGCGGCCCTCGCCATCAAGCAGGCCGCTGGCGACTTGGTGGAAGCCATCTTCTTGCTGCGCGCCTACCGTGCCACGCTGCCGCGCCTGGGCACCACCTGCCCGCTGGACACCAGCCGCATGGCACTGGACCGGCGCATCTCCGCCACCTTCAAGGACCTGCCGGGTGGCCAGGTGCTGGGCCCCACCTACGACTACACGCAGCGCCTGCTCGACTTCAAGCTGCTGGCCGAAGGCACGGTGACGCCACCTGCCGCTGCGGCAGCGGCGGTGCCCCCCGGTCACACGCCGCGCGTGGTGGACCTGCTCAACCAGGAAGGCTTGATCGAGACCCGCCCCGTGCCCCCGGGCGACCCCGCGCCCACCGACCTGACCCGCGAGCCGCTGCGCTTTCCCGCCAACCGGGCCACGCGCCTGCAAAACCTGGCGCGCGGCGACGAGGGCTTCCTGCTCGCCATGGCGTATTCCACGCAGCGCGGTTACTCGCACTCGCACCCGTTTGTGGGTGAGGTGCGCCTGGGCACGGTGGCGGTGGAGATCGAACCCGAAGAGCTGGGCTTTGCCATCGACATCGGTGACATCGAGATCACCGAATGCGAAATGGTGAACCAGTTTGCGGGCAGCAAGAGCCAGCCCCCGCAGTTCACGCGCGGCTATGGCCTGGCGTTTGGCCACAGCGAGCGCAAGGCGATGGCCATGAGCTTGGTGGACCGAGCCCTGCGTGCCGATGAGCTGGGTGAACCGGTGGAGTCGCCCGCGCAGATGCAGGAATTTGTGCTGGGCCACAGCGACAGCCTGGAGGCGTCTGGCTTCGTGCAGCACCTGAAGTTGCCGCACTACGTGGACTTTCAGTCCGAACTGGAGCTGGTGCGCAAGATGCGCGCCGCTGCCGCCCACCCCACCACCCCCGCCGAGGAGGATGCCGCATGAACGCGCCCATGGAACCCGCCGTGATGGGCTTGCCCGCCGACGCCGCACCGGTGGACGGCCACTTCAACTTTGCCTACCTGGACGAGCGCACCAAGCGCATGATCCGCCGCGCCATCCTCAAGGCCGTGGCCATCCCCGGCTACCAGGTGCCGTTTGGCTCCCGCGAAATGCCGCTGCCCTATGGCTGGGGCACGGGCGGCATCCAGGTCACCGCGTCCATCATCGGCCCAGAGGACTGCCTCAAGGTCATCGACCAGGGATCGGACGACACGGTCAACGCGGTCAACATCCGCCGCTTCTTCGAGCGCACCACGGCCGTGGCGACCACCACCCGCACGCGCGAGGCCACGCTGATCCAGACGCGCCACCGCATCCCCGAGACACCGCTGGCCGAAGGCCAGGTCATCGTCTACCAGGTGCCAGTGCCCGAGCCCATGCAGCGCCTGGAGCCGCGGGAGACCGAAACGCGCACTCTGCATGGCCTGGCCGAGTACGGGCTCATGCACGTCAAGCTCTACGAAGACATCGCGCGCTACGGCCACATTGCCACCACCTACGACTACCCCGTGCTGGTCAACGGCCGCTATGTGATGGCGCCGTCGCCCATCCCCAAGTTCGACAACCCCAAGATGCACATGAACCCCGCGCTGCAGCTGTTTGGCGCGGGCCGCGAAAAGCGCATCTATGCCGTGCCGCCCTATACGCCGGTGGAGAGCCTTGGTTTTGAGGACCACCCGTTCGAGGTGCAACGCTGGGATGCTGCTTGCGCGCTGTGTGGCGCCACCGACAGCTTTCTGGACGAGGTCATCATCGACGACCAGGGCGGGCGCATGCATGTCTGTTCCGATTCGGACTACTGCCACGAGCGCCAGGCGCAGCAGGCCGAAACGGCGCAGGTGGAAGGCGGCGCGGCATGAGCGCCGTGCACATTCGCGAAGCCCGGCAGGCCGACCTGGAGAGCGTGCTGGTGCTGTATGCCGCCATTGAAGACAGCCCGTCCGACGTGCTGACCCTGGAAGAAGCCCAGGCCGTGTGGGCCCAGTTCGCACGTTACCCCAGCTACCGCCTGTGGGTGGCCTGCGACCCCGCGCAGCACGGCGCTGTGGTGGGCACCTATGCGCTGCTCGTCATGCACAACCTGGCGCACCGGGGCACGCCCTCGGCCATCGTGGAAGACGTGGTAGTGGCACAGGACCAGCAGGGCCGAGGCATTGGCCGCCAGATGATGGCCCACGCCATGCAGCAGGCGCGCGACGCGGGCTGCTACAAGCTCGCGCTCTCGTCCAACGCCCGCCGCAAGGGCGCGCATGCCTTCTATGAATCCCTGGGCTTTGCGCAGCATGGCCTGAGCTTTGTTGTCGAGACCCTCACATGAATCACCCCGAACCTCCTGCGCCGCTGCTCAGCGTGCGCAACGTCAGCAAGCGCTATGGCGACCGCGTGGCGCTGCAAGGCGCGTCCTTCGACCTGTGGCCCGGCGAGGTGCTCGCTGTGGTGGGCGAGTCGGGCTCCGGCAAGTCCACGCTGCTCAATGCCATTGCAGCACGCAGCGCCCCGGACGAAGGCACAGTGCAGTTCCGCCAGCGCAGCGGAGAGCTGCAGGACATCTATGCCATGACCGAAGCCCAGCAGCGCCTGCTGGCCCGCACCGACTGGGGCTTTGTGCACCAGAACGCGGCAGACGGCCTGCGCATGGATGTATCCGCCGGTGCCAACGTGGGCGAGCGCCTCATGGGCCTGGGCGAGCGCCACTACGGCCGCCTGCGCGCCACGGCCACGGAATGGCTGCAGCGTGTCGAGATCGATGCGGCGCGCATCGACGATGCACCGCGCACGTTTTCGGGCGGCATGCGCCAGCGCCTGCAGATTGCGCGCAACCTCGTCACCCAGCCCCGCCTGGTGTTCATGGACGAACCCACCTCGGGCCTCGATGTATCAGTGCAGGCGCGCCTGCTGGACCTGCTGCGCCAGCTCACGCGGCAGATGCAGTTGGCGGCCATTGTGGTCACGCACGACCTGGCCGTGGCACGCCTGCTGGCCCACCGCATGGTGGTCATGCAACGCGGCCGCGTGGTCGAAGCGGGCCTGACCGACCAGGTGCTCGACGACCCGCAACACCCTTATACCCAGCTCCTCGTTTCTTCGGTACTGCAGCCATGAACCAGCCTTCCATTACGCCTATTCTCCAGATGCAAGGGGTGGCCAAGCGCTTCACCCTGCACCACCAGAACGGCATCGAACTGCCCGTGCTCGCCCACGTGGACCTGGCCGTGCAGCCCGGTGAATGTGTGGTGCTGGACGGACCCTCGGGCATGGGCAAGAGCACGCTGCTCAAGATGATCTACGCCAACTACCGCGCCAATGCAGGCCGCATCACCGTGCGCTCGGCCGACGGCGCCGTGGTGGATGTGACGCAGGCCACGCCGCGTGCGCTGGTGCAGCTGCGGCGCGACACCGTGGGCTATGTGAGCCAGTTCCTGCGGGTCATTCCGCGCGTTTCAGCCCTGGATGTGGTGGCCGAGCCGCTGGCCGAAGACGCGGGCGACGACCCTACGGGCATCGAGGCCGCGCGCGAGGCAGCCCGCCAGTGGTTGACCCGCCTGCGCATTCCCGAGCGGCTGTGGCACCTGCCGCCCGCTACCTTCTCGGGCGGGGAGCAGCAGCGCATCAACATTGCCCGCAACATGATCAAGCCCAAGCCTTTGCTGCTGCTGGACGAGCCCACCGCATCGCTCGACGCGGCCAATACCGAGACCGTGATCACCATGATCCGTGAGGCCGTGGCGCGCGGCGCGGCCCTGGTGGGCATTTTTCACGACGCGCAGGTGGGGGCCGCCGTGGCCACGCGCCGCGTGAACGTGGGTGACTTCCGGGGAGCATCGGCATGACAGCGACCGTGTTCAAGAACGCCCGCATGGTGCTGCCGGGCGAAGTGGTGCAGGGCAGCCTGCAGGTGGAGGGCGGGCGCATTGCGTCGCTGGACAGCGGGGCCACCTCAGCTTTGCAAGGTATCGACCTGGGGGGCGACTACCTGCTGCCCGGGCTGGTCGAAATCCACACCGACAACTTCGAGCGCCACCTGATGCCGCGACCCAAGGTGCAATGGGCCGAGATGCCCGCACTGCTGGCGCACGACGCCGAGATTGCGGCTGCAGGCATCACCACGGTGCTGGACGCGCTGGGCGTGGGCGAGGCCGATGTGGAAAGCCTGCGCGGCAGCGCCTGGAACCGCGTGCTCGACACCATCGACACCTGCACCGAGCGCAACCTGCTGCGGGCCGACCACCACCTGCATGTGCGCTGTGAGCTGCCCGCGCCCAACACCATCGACCTGTTCGAGCCCTTCCACGGCCGCCCGCGCCTGTCGCTGATCTCGCTGATGGACCACACCCCGGGTCAGCGCCAGTGGGAGAACATCGAGCAGGCGCGCACCTACTACACCGGCAAGAAAGGCTGGAGCGCCGAGAAGTTCGAGCGCCAGGTGGCGCACGCGGCCACACTGCAGGCGCAGTACGCCGAGCCGCACCGCGCGTACTTCGTGGATTACTGCCGCACACACGGCATCTCGCTGGCCAGCCACGACGACACCACGGTGGCCCATGTGGAGCAGGCCCATGCCGAAGGGGCCGCGATGTCGGAGTTCCCGACCACACTGGCCGCAGCCCAGGCTGCGCACGAGCGGGGGCTGCTCACCGTGATGGGCGGGCCCAACGTGGTGCGCGGTGGTTCGCATTCGGGCAACGTGGCGGCGGCCGACCTGGCGCGCAGGGGGCTGCTGGACATCCTCTCGTCCGACTATGTGCCCGGCAGCCTGCTGAGCGCGGTGATGCGGCTGGTACAGGACGACATCCTGCCGCTGCCGCAGGCAGTGGCCACCGTCACCCGCAACCCCGCCAAGGCGGCAGGCATGGTGGACCGGGGCGCGCTGGCGCCCGGCCTGCGGGCCGACCTGGTGCAGGTGCACATGGCCGAGCTACCCGATGGCGGCCGCCAGGCCGTGGTGCGGGGCGTGTGGCGCGAAGGGCAGCGGGTGCTCTAGGGCCACCTCTGACATCCAAACTTCTCCCAACTGTCAAAGCACTGTCACGCCCCGCAACCACACTCCGGTTGTCTAGACGACTTCTTCCGTTTCCAAATCATCCGTGTCGTTGTTGCTTCGCCTTGCCGTGCTACAGCACTGTCTGCGGCTTTGCGCCTAGACACGAATGATTTGGAAACGGAATTAACCCCCCAAGGAGGCTGCCATGACCGCCGCACTGCACATCCACCAACTGAACAAGCATTTCGCCAATGGCAAACACGCCCTGCGCGACATCAACCTCACCGTGCAACGCGGCGAGATGGTGGCGCTGATTGGTGCCTCGGGCTCGGGCAAATCCACCCTGCTGCGCCATGTGGCGGGCCTGGTGGTAGCCGATGCGGCCAGCGATTCGCTGATCGAGGTGGATGGCCGCTGCGTGCAGCAGGGCGGACGCATCCACAGCGACATCCGCAAGGTGCGTTCGCAGGTGGGCTTTGTGTTCCAGCAGTTCAACCTGGTGGACCGCTTGCCCGTGTTGATGAACGTGCTGGTGGGCCTGCTGCACCGCACGCCCTGGTGGCGCGGCTGGTTGCGCATGTTCAAGCCGCAGGAGCGCGCGCTGGCGCTGGAAGCGCTGCACCGCGTGGGCATTGCCGAGTGCCACGCGCAGCGTGCGTCCACCCTGTCGGGCGGGCAGCAGCAGCGCGCGGCCATTGCCCGCACGCTGGTGCAGGGCGCCAAGGTGGTGCTGGCCGACGAGCCCATCGCCTCGCTGGACCCCGAATCCTCCCGCAAGGTCATGGACATCCTGGCGCGCATCAACCGCGAAGACCGCTGCACCGTCATTGTGTCGCTGCATCAGGTGGATGTGGCCATCAAGTATTGCCCGCGTGTGGTGGCCTTGCACCATGGGCAGGTGGTGTACGACGGCCCTTCGGCGGCCCTTACGCCCGCTTTGCTGCGGGGCCTGTATGGCGTTCAGGCCGACGAAATCCTCTCGGATGCATCCAGCGCCCACCCTGCACCTGCGCATGCACCTGTGCCTGCGCCCCAATGGTCGCCCGCCATGGTGCAGGCCGCCTGATCGGTGATTCGGTTCTCTTCATTTCCTTTCTCTGGAGCTTTCAACATGTTCAAGAAACTGTGTGCTGCCCTGACACTCGGGCTGGGATTGACCACGGGCGCGTTGGCCCAGGACATCAACTTCGGCATGATCTCGACCGAGGCCACGCAAAACCTCAAGGCCGACTGGCAGCCCCTGCTGGACGACATGGCCAAGCAGACGGGCCTGAAGATCAACGCCTTCTTCGCGTCCGACTACGCAGGCCTGATCGAAGCCATGCGCTTCAACAAGATGCAGGTGGCCTGGCTGGGCAACAAGTCGGCGATGGAAGCCGTGGACCGCGCCAACGGCGAAGTCTTTGCGCAGATGGTGAATGCCGACGGCACCCAGGGCTACTACTCGCACCTGATCGTGCACAAGGACAGCCCCCTGGCCAGCCTGGACGACGTGCTCAAGAACGGCAAGTCGCTGAGCTTCGGCAATGGCGACCCCAACTCCACCTCGGGCTTTCTGGTGCCTGGCTACTACGCGTTTGCGCAGAACAAGATCGATGCGAAGACGCACTTCAAGATCACGCGCAGCGCCAACCACGAGACCAACGCGCTGGCCGTGGCCAACAAGCAGGTGGATGTGGCCACCAACAACAGCGAAAACCTGGAAAAGATCAAGGAACGCCAGCCCGAGAAGTTCAAGGACATCAAGATCGTCTGGACTTCGCCGCTGATTGCTCTGGACCCGCTGGTGATGCGCAAGGACCTGCCTGAGCCGCTGAAGGCCAAGATCAAGGACTTCTTCTACAACTACGCCAAGACCGATGCGCGCGAGAAGGAGATCGTGATGAAGATCTCCAAGCTGTCGGGCTTCAAGCCCTCGACCAACGCGCAGCTCATGCCCATCCGCCAGCTTGACCTGTTTGGCAAGCGCAACAAGATCGAGGCCGACGCCACCTTGGCCGATGCCGACAAGAAGACCCGCCTGGCCGAGATCGACCAGCAGCTGGCGTCCCTGAAGTAAGCCGGTACCCAAGCAGCGCGTCCAGCCAGCCACCACCATGTCTTCTGCACTGACCCCATCGCTCGCAAACCTCGCGAGCACTGCAGCGCCCAAGCGCAGCCTCGCCTGGTATCTCTCCTGGGGCATCCTGCTCGTGGTGCTGGCCGCTTCGTGGAAGGGCGCCGACATGCGCCCGCTCGATCTCGTCCGCGACTCGGGCAACATGGCCCAGTACGCGGCCGAGTTCTTTCCGCCCAATTTCTCGCAGTGGCCGATCTACGTGCAGGAGATGCTGGTTACGCTGCAGATTGCCCTGTGGGGCACGGCGCTCGCGGTGGTCACGGCCATTCCGCTGGCGCTGCTGGCCTCGTCCAACATTGCGCCTTGGTGGGTGAACCAGCCTGTGCGCCGCGTGCTCGACGCGTGCCGCGCCATCAACGAAATGGTGTTTGCCATGCTGTTCGTGGTGGCCGTCGGCCTGGGGCCATTTGCGGGCGTGCTGGCGCTGTGGATCCACACCTCGGGCACCTTGGCCAAGCTGTTCTCCGAAGCCGTGGAGGCGATTGACCCACAGCCGGTGGAAGGCATCCGTTCCACCGGTGCGAGCGCACTGCACGAAATCATCTACGGCGTGATCCCGCAGGTCATGCCGCTGTGGATCTCGTACACGCTCTACCGCTTCGAGGCCAACGTGCGCTCGGCCTCGGTCGTGGGCATGGTCGGCGCTGGTGGCATCGGCGTGGTGCTGTGGGAAATCATCCGGGGCTTCCAGTACGCCGAGACCTGCGCCGTGATGCTCATCATCGTGGTCACGGTGAGCATGATCGACCTGGTGTCGGCCCGCATCCGCAAGGCCTTGGTCTGATAAGGAAAGACGATGGCATTGAGCCTTGAAGACGTTGCCCACCTGCTTGCCACGCGGGGCGTGAACCAGTACGGCCGCGAGGCGGTCAACCAGCTGGAGCATGCGCTGCAGTGTGCACAGTGGGCCGAAAAATCAGGTGAAACCCCGGCCACTGTCGTCGCTGCCCTGCTGCACGACCTGGGCCACCTGCTGGCGCCCGGGGGCGACACGGCCGAGCAGGACGACCTGCACCAGTACATGGCCATCCCGTTCTTGCGGGGCCTGCTGCCCGACGCGGTGCTGGAGCCCATCCGCTTGCATGTGGATGCCAAGCGCTACCTGTGCACCATGGAGCCGGGGTACTGGGAGACGCTCTCGCCCGCATCCCAGCACAGCCTGGTGCTGCAGGGCGGGCCCTTCACGCCCAAAGAGGCGATGCAGTTTGCGGCCCAGCCCTTTGCGCAGGAGGCCATCCGCCTGCGCCGCTATGACGACCATGCCAAGGTGCCGGGGCTGGTCACGCCCCCGCTGGGCTACTACATGGCGCTGGTGCAGCGCCTGGTGCAGGCCCCGGCGGCTGTTGCCACTGCGGCGGACCGCGCTCCGGTAGCGGCGTAAACAGCCGCGCGGCGGGACCGGGGCCACCGCCCTGCATCAGCCGCCCTTGTCGCCATTCACCCAGCCCAGGTCCAGCGGCCGGTCCTCGAATTCGGTGTTCAGGACCACGGTGCTCGTGGTGCGCGCCACGCCGGGAATCGCCTTGATCTGGTAGAGCACGTCCTCCAGCCCGCGCGCGTGCGTGGTGCGGATCTTGGCCAGGAAGTCGTGCTCGCCAGCCACGCTGTGCAACTCCTCCACCTGGGGGATACCGCGCAGGCGCGGCGCAATGTCGCGGCAGTGCGCGCCGCCATCGTTGCGGATCGCCACAAACGCGGTGAAGTTCAGCCCCACGCGTTCCGGGTCCACGCTGATCGAAAACCGGCGAATCACGCCCTTGTCCAGCAGCTTCTTCACGCGCTCATGCACGGCGGCGGTGGACAGCCCCACTTCAGCCCCCACATCGGCATAGGAACGTCGGCCATCGGTGCCCAGTGCCGAAATAATTCTGGCGTCCATGTCGTCTGTCTGAATATTTGCTTGCATAGCCGCTTGTTTTTGGTAAAAATTCCGAAAACCTTGCGGTTTCCATAAATTATTCGGTCAGGTGAAGAATATGCCGACAATTTTCAATGCGCAAGCCCGCGCACAACGCAACGGGGCGGTTGCCATGGCACTGCTGCTGGTCTACATCGTCTGGGGCACAACCTATTTCGCCATCGGTATTGCGCTGCAGAGCATGCCGCCACTGCTGATGAATGCCATCCGTTTTCTGTGCGCCGGTGGCGTGATGCTGCTGATTGCGCTGTGGCAAGGCCATGCATTGCCCACGTGGGGGCAATGGCGCAACTCGGCGGTGGTGGGTGGCTGCATGGTGTTTTTGGCCATGAACCTGATGGGTTTTGCGCAAAAGCTCGGCATCGGCTCGGGCCTGATGGCCACGGTGGTCACTACCATGCCCATGTGGCTGGCGCTGTGGTCGCGCTGGGGCGGCGAGCGCGTGCCGTTCACCAGCTGGATCGGCCTGGCGCTGGGCGTGGTGGGCGCACTGCTGCTGGCGCTGGAAGGCGACTTTTCCGCCACCTGGCTGGGTGCGCTACTGGCCTTTGGCGCGCCGCTGTGCTGGAGCGTGGGCTCGTATGCATCGCGCAAGCTGTCGCTCCCCGCGCCCGCCATGGCATCGGCCGCGCAGTGGTTTGCGGGGGGCGCCATGGGGCTGGTGGTGGCGTTGTGGTTTGAGCCGTTGAGCGCCCTGGGCCAGGTCACTGCCAAGTCGTGGGCGGCGTGGGTCTATCTGCTGGTGTTTGGTACCTTGGTGGCGCTCAATGCATATCTATGGCTGCTGCAGAACACGTCCGCAGCGTTGGCGGGGAGCTATTCGTTCGTGAACCCTGCGGTGGCTTTGCTGGTGGGCGTGGCGCTGGGGGGCGAGCTGCTCACGGGCTGGGTGTTTGCCGCGCTGCCGTTGATTGGGGCGGCGCTGGCGTTCATTCTGTACGGGCAAGCGCTGCAGCGGTGGCTGGAAAAGCTCAGTCCGGGATTACAGCGGTTGCTTCAATCTCGATCTTCGCGCGCTCTTCCATGAGCCCCGCCACCTGCACGCAGGCCATGGCCGGAAAGTTCTTGCCCAGCACCTCTCGGTAGACCGCGCCCAGCTCCTTCAAGCGGCTGTTGTATTCGTTGCGGTCGGTCACGTACCAGGTCAGCCGCACCAGGTGCTCGGGGCCTGCGCCGCCAGCCTCCAGCACCGCCCGCACATTCAGCAGCGTCTGCCTCGTCTGGTCGATGAAGTCGTCGCTTTCAAACTGTTGCTGCGCATTCCAGCCGATCTGGCCGCCGGTAAAGACCATGGTGCCGCGTGCGGCCACGCCGTTGGCGTAGCCCTTGGGGGTGACCCAGCCTTCGGGCTGCAAAAGGGTGTTTTTCATCGTCATGTTGTTTTTGTGGAATTGGGCGAAGCGGCGGAGGGTGATGCAGCCGCACCCTGGCGCAGCTTGAAGCGCTGCAGCTTGCCGGTTTCGGTGCGGGGCAAGGCCGCGACGAACTCCACCAGGCGCGGGTATTTGAACGGAGCAATGGTGGCTTTCACATGGTCCTGCAGCGTCTTGACCATGGCGGCGTCGCCCGTGTGCCCGGGCTTCAGGACGCAGATGGCCTTGACCACCATGCCGCGCTCCTCGTCGGGCACGCCGATCACGCCGCACTCGGCCACGGCCGGGTGGCGCAGCAGGGCGTCTTCCACCTCGGGGCCGCCCACGTTGTAGCCGGCGGTGATGATCATGTCGTCATCGCGCGCCTGGTAGAAGAAGTAGCCGTCGGCGTCTTGGGTGAACGCATCGCCGGGGTAGTTCCAGCCATCCTTTACATACTTGGCCTGGCGCGGGTCGTCGAGGTACTTGCAGCCCGTGGGGCCGATCACCGCGAGCTTGCCCACTGTGCCGCGTGGCACCTCGTGGCCGTCGTCGTCCACCACCTTGGCGGTGTATCCGGGCACCACCTTGCCGATGGCGCCGCGCCGGCTCTCACCGCCGGGCGAGGAAATGAAGATGTGGAACATTTCGGTGGCGCCAATGCCGTCCGTCATGTCCAGGCCGGTCGCCTCTTTCCACAGCTGGCGTGTGGCGTCCGGCAGGCCCTCGCCCGCGCTCACGCTGGTGCGCAACTGGGGCAGGCCGATCTGCTTGGCAAAGGGTGCCATCTGGCGGTAGAAAGTGGGCGCGGTGTAGCAGATGGTCACGCCCGCATCGCGCATCAGCCGCACCATGGTTTCGGGTGTATAGGGCTGGTCGGGGAAGTACACGCTGGCCCCGGCCCACATCGGAAACACCAGCAAGCCGCCCAGGCCAAACGTGAACGCCAGGGGCGGCGAGCCCGCCACGATGTCATCGGGTGTGGCCTTGAGTACATGGCGCGGCCAGGCCTCGCAGCCTGCCAGCACATCGCGGTGCGTGTGCACGGCGGCCTTGGGTGCGCCGGTGGTGCCGGAGGTGAAGGCCATCAGCGCGATGTCGTCGGCCGACGTGGGGCAGGGCGGTGTGGTGCCGGGCTTGCCCTGCGCGCGCTGCAGCAGGTCGGCCGCATCCGGCGCCGTGTGGAAGGGCACGATGGTGGCGAGCACGGGGTGCTGCGTCTGCGCGGCCTGCAGCTCGGCCAACAGGCGGCCGTCGCACAGTGCCAGCGTGGGCTGGGCGCGGTCGATGATGCTGCCCAGTTCCACCGCGCGCAGCAGCGGCATGGTGGCCACCGCCACCAGCCCCGCATAGACGGTACCCAGCCAGGCCAGCGCCATCTCCACCGTGTTGCCACCGCGCAGCAGCACGCGGTTGCCGGGCACCAGGCCGTGGTCCTGCGTCAGCACCTCGGCAATGCGCGCGGCCTCGGTGCGGGCGTCGCGGTAGGTGTACGTGCGGTGCGGGCCGCGCAACAGGGGGCGGTCGATGTGGCCCGCACGTTCGGCCTGGTCGAACAGCGCCTGCACCAGGTTGGCCTGGTTGGCGATCTGCAGCTCGGGCAGGTCGTAGCGCAGTGTGGGCCAGGCCTCGGGCGGCGGCAGGCGGTCGTGCACGAAGTGGTCGGGCTGGGCGGAGGGGGCTTTCATGCGATTACTCCTGCAGAACGGCCTTGCCGATGATGAGCTGCTGCACTTCGGTCGCGCCTTCGTAAATGCGCAGCGAGCGGATGTCGCGGTACAGCGATTCGACCTTGCTGCCCACTTCCACGCCGCGCCCGCCATGCAGTTGCAGCGCCATGTCGATCACGCGCTGGGCGCTTTCGGTGGCGGTCATCTTGGCCATGGCTGCTTCTGCGGTGACGCGCGCCTGGCCGGTGTCGCGCAGCCAGGCCGCGCGGTAGGTGAGCAGCGCGGCACTGTCCACCAGCGCAGCCATCTCGCCCAGCTTGGCCTGCGTGAGCTGGAAGTCCGCGAGCGTCTGGCCGAACATGCGGCGCTGGCGGGCGTGGTGCACCGCCTCGGCCAGTGCGCGGCGGGCCATGCCCAGGGCGGCAGCGGCGACCGATGCGCGGAAGATGTCGAGCGTGCGCATGGCCAGCTTGAAGCCGCCGTTCTCCTCGCCCAGCAGCGCAGTGGCAGGCACTTTGCAGTTGGAGAACTCCAGCGTGGCCAGCGGGTGCGGCGCCATCACATGGATGTGGCGCGAGGTGTCGAGCCCCGGCGTGTTCGCATCGACGATGAAGGCGCTGATGCCGCGCGTGCCCCCGGCCGGGTCGGTCTTGGCGAACACGCAGTAAAAGTCGGCAATGCCGCCGTTGCTGATCCAGGTCTTGGTTCCGGTCAAGGAATATGAGTCTTTTAGGCCGTTACCGCCTGATGGGTATGCGCTTTCAGCTATTGTTTTCATAGCGCCTACGTCCGAGCCAGCCTCAGGTTCGGAGAGCGCAAACGCGGCGATCAGCTCACCGCGTGCCACGCCCTGCAGGTAGTGCGCCTGCTGCGCGGAGCTGCCCGCCAGCGTGATCGCGCCGCTGCCCAGCCCCTGCATCGCAAACGCAAAGTCGGCCAGCGGCGAGTGGTAGGCCAGCGTCTCACGCAGCAGCACCAGCGCACGCGAGTCCAGCGCGGGCAGCGCGCCGCCATGGGCGGCGGGCACACAGTAGCGCAGCCAGCCGCCCGTGCCCAGGCGCTGCACCCAGTCGCGGCAGGCGGCGCGGTCGTCGGTTTCATCGACCTGCTGTGCGGCAGCCCAGGGCACCAGGCCCTCGGCCAGCGCGCGGTGGGCGTCGTCGAAGAAGGGCAGGGCCAGGTGCGCCGTCGAGGGCGGGCGGGGGGCCGGGGGCGTTGCAACGTGCATGGGTTCAATCTCCCTGGAACACGGGCTTTTGCTTGGCGGCGAACGCTTCGTAGGCGCGGCGGAAGTCTTCGGTCTGCATGCAGATAGCCTGGGCCTGCGCTTCGGCTTCGATGGCCTGCTCAATGGTCATGCTCCACTCCTGGCTCAGCATGGTCTTGGTCATACCGTGGGCGAAGGTGGGGCCATCGGCCAGCGCGCGCGCGGTGGCCTGCACGTTGGCCAGCAGGTCGGCACTTTCGTGCAAATCGTTGAAGAACCCCCAGGCCAGGCCTTCGTGCGCCGTCATCGCGCGGCCGGTGAACAGCAGTTCGCTCGCGCGGCCCTGGCCGATCATGCGGGGCAGCAGCGCACAGGCACCCATGTCGGCCCCGGCCAAGCCCACGCGGGTGAACAAGAAGGCGGTCTTGGTGGCCTCGGTGCCGTAGCGCATGTCGCAGGCCAGCGCCATCATCGCGCCCGCACCGGCACAGATGCCGTCGATGGCGCCCAGCACGGGCTGCGGGCAGGCGCGCATGGCTTTGACCAGGTCGCCCGTCATGCGCGTGAACTCGAGCAGCTCGGGCATGGTCATGGTGGTCAGCGGGCCGATGATCTCGTGCACGTCGCCGCCCGAGCAGAAGTTGCCGCCCGCGCCCGTGACCACGATGGCCTTCACGTCGGTGGCAAAGCGCAGCGCGTAGAAGAAGTCGCGCAGCTCGGCATAGCTCTGGAAGGTGAGCGGGTTCTTGCGGTCCGGCCGGTTCAGTGTGACGGTGCCCACGCCATCGGCAAAGCTCCAGGCAAAGTGCTCAGCGACATAGCTGGCCTGCGGGTTGAACTGCTCGCGCATGGGGTTGCTCGCGCCGATGTAGTGCTTCATTCCGTTGTCTCCAGAGAATTATTTTGTGTGTGCTCTTTCACCTTGCCCAGCAGGCGGTACAAGGTGGCGATGTCGCGTTCGCCCAGCGTGGCAAAGGCTTCGACGATCCACTGCTCGTGCTGGCGCGCCATGGTGTTGAACTGCGCGCGGCCTTGCGGCGTGAGGCGCACCAGGTACGCGCGGCGGTCGCCCTCCACGTCCATGCGCTCGACCAGCCCCTCGGCCACGAGCTGGTCGGTGATGCCGGTGATGTTGCCGCTCGTCACCATCATGCGGCGTGAGAGTTCTTTCATCTTCATGCCGTCCGGCGCGCGCTCCAGTTGCGCCATCAGGTCAAAGCGCGGCAAGGTGGTATCGAACTGCGCACGCAAGTGGCTGCGCACCTGCTTTTCGATGAGCTGGGTGCAGGTGAGCAGGCGCAGCCACAGGCGCAGGGCTTCGGGGTGTTCGCTGGGGGCGGCGCCGTGCAGGCGGGCTTCGAGGTCCATGGGGGTTTACTCGATGGCTGCGGGTTTGGTGGATTCCTGCGCCGGTGCGCCCTGCGCGGCCATCTGCTTTTGTTTGGCGATCTCGCGCAGCATCTGGTCGCGGCCGCTGTGGTATTGCACCGGCCAGTCGGTGTGGGCGGCGGCTACGGGGCTCAGCTGCGCGGCGGCGTGCAGTGTCCAGGCCGGGTCGGCCAGGTGCGGGCGGGCAATGGCACACAGGTCGGCGCGGCCGGCCGCGATGATGCTGTTCGCGTGGTCGGCCTCGGTGATCGCGCCCACCGCCATGGTGGCAATGCCCACCTCGTTGCGGATGCGGTCGGCAAACGGTGTCTGGTACATGCGGCCATACACGGGCCGTGAGTCGCGCGTGGTCTGGCCGGAGGACACGTCGATCAGGTCGGCGCCTGCGGCCTTGAACAAGCGCGCGATGGCAATGGCGTCGTCGGCGGTGTTGCCATCGGGGAGCCAGTCGTGGGCCGAGATGCGCACAGAGAGCGGCTTGTCGGCGGGCCACACGGCGCGCAGCGCGGTCAGCACCTCCAGCGGGTAGCGGCAACGGTTCTCCAGGCTGCCGCCGTATTCATCGGTGCGCTGATTGGTGGCGGGGCTCAAGAAGCTGGCCAGCAGGTAGCCGTGTGCGCAATGCAGCTCCAGCCAGTCAAAACCGCAGGCCACGGCGCGGCGGGCGCTGTCCACAAACGCGGCGGTCACACGGTCCATGTCGGCGCGGGTCATGGCGGCAGGGGTCTGGTTCTGCGCGCCGTAGGCGAGGGGGCTGGCGGCCAGCAGGGGCCAGTTGCCGCTCTCCAAGGGCTCGTCCGTGCCCTCCCAGCCGACACGCGTGGAGCCTTTGGGGCCGCTGTGGCCTAGCTGCAGGCCGATCTTGGCCGTGCTGCTGCCATGCACAAAGTTCACGATGCGCGTGAAGGCGGCTTGCTGCGCATCGTTCCACAGGCCGGGGCAGGCGGGGGTGATGCGGCCCTCGGGCGTGGGGCTGGTCATCTCGACCATCACCAGGGCGGCGCCGCCCAGCGCGCGCGCGCCCAGGTGCACCAGGTGGAAGTCCTGCGGCACGCCCTCAACCGCGCTGTAGGTGGCCATGGGCGAGACGACGATGCGGTTCTTGAGCGTGAGGCCCTTGAGCGTGAAAGGCGTGAGCATGGGCGGAATCGCCGCCTTGCCGCGTGCGAGCCAGGCCTCGTAACCCTCCAGCCACGCCGCATCGCGCAGCCGCAGGTTCTCGTGGCTGATGCGCTGGCTGCGCGTGAGCAGCGAGTACGTGAACTGCTCGATGGGCATGCCGGTGTAGCGCGCCACGTTTTCAAACCATTCCGTAGAGTTGCGCGCCGCATTCTGGATCTTGAGCACCTCCACGCTGCGGCGCGCCTCGTAGTGCTGCAGCACGTCGTCGATGGGCAGGCCGGTGGCGAACTCGTTGGCGAGGTCGATGGCGTCTTCCAGCGCGAGCTTGGTGCCGCTGCCAATCGAGAAATGCGCCGTGTGCGCGGCATCGCCCATCAGCACGATGGGCACCTGCTTGCCGCCGATGGGTTCACGGTGCACCCAGGTGTTGCAGATCACGCGCGGAAAGCGGATCCAGTTGGCCGAGCCGCGCAGGTGTGTGGCGTTGCTGATGAGGGCGTTGCCGTCCAGATACTTCGCGAAGAGCTTTTCGCAAAATGCAATCGCCTGGGGTTGTTCCATGGCGTCCAGGCCGTGGGCCTTCCACACGGCCTCGGGCGTTTCGACGATGAAGGTGGAGGTGTCGGCGTCGAACTGGTAGGCATGGGCCTGGAACCAGCCATGCTCGGTCTGCTCGAAAGCAAACGTAAAAGCGTCGAATTTTTTCTTGGTGCCCAGCCACACGAAGCGGCACTGGCGCAGGTCGATGTCGGGCCGGTAGACGCTGGCGTAGCGGGTGCGGATGCGGCTGTTGAGGCCATCGCTCGCGATCACCAGGTCGGCGTTGTACTGGGCGGCCAGCGCCTGGTCGTCGGCCACGTCCGTCTCGAACACCAGCTCCACGCCCAGCGCCAGGCACCGGTCCTGCAGGATGTTGAGCAGCCGCTTGCGGCCGATGCCGCAGAAGCCGTGGCCGGTGGAGCGCACGCTGCGCCCCTTGAAAAACACCTCGATATCGTCCCAGTGGTTGAACGCGTCGCCGATCAGGGCTGCCGTGGGCGCGTCGGCCGCCTGCAGGTTGGCCAGCGTCTGGTCCGACAGCACCACGCCCCAGCCGAAGGTATCGAACGGCCGGTTGCGCTCGACCACCGTGATGCGGTGCGCGGGGTTCTGCTGCTTCATCAGCAGGGCGAAATAGAGACCGGCGGGCCCGCCGCCAATGCAGAGGATGTTCATGTCAAAATAGTTTAGACCTAAACAAACTGCTGTCAATGGGGGGTTCCCGTGCGGGTCTTTGGGGGCACCCCGGCCTGTCCGGCGCACAATCAAGGGCCTAGGGGGCATGCGTTTGCACGCCCTTTTGTGACCTGACCTGAGAAGGCTTTCCTATCCCATGCTTTACAAATTCAAGTCCCGCGCCGCCGCCGATCTGATCATGCTGGAACCCCAGGGGCGGCAGATCGTGACCATCATGGGCAAGACCCCCGGGCCGAGCGGAATCGTGACTGCCGCCCAGATTCCTGCGGCCATTGCCGCGCTGGAGGCGGCGGTGGCCGCCGAAGAGGCGCAGCCATCGGGGGATGAAGCGGGTGAAGAGGTGACCGAACGAGAGCGCATGGAGGCCGTGCGCCTGCGCCAGCGCGTGGCGCCCTTCATCGAGATGCTGCGCCGCAGTGCCGCCGAGCAGGTGGATGTGGTCTGGGGGGTGTAGCCATGGCCTCGGTCTTCCCACCCCTTGCCGTGGTGCAGGCGCAGTTGGATGCCTACAACGCCAAGGACATCGACGCGCTGCTGGCCACCTATGCCCCCGATGCCGAGCAGTATGTGCTGCACGGTGAGCGTCTGGCCCAGGGCCATGCGCAGATGCGGGAGCGGTTTCTGGCGCGCTTTGCCGAGCCCGACCTGCATGCGCGCCTGCTGTCGCGCACCGTGGTGGGCGCCATGGTGGTGGACTATGAGCTGATCACCCGCAATTTCCCCGAGGGCCTGGGCACGGTGGAAATGTTGTGTGTTTACGAGGTGGTGGGTGGGCGCATCCAGCGGGCATCGTTCGCCACCGGGGCCAAGCGCCTGGGGCCCCCTGCGCTGCCTGCAGGCTGATCGCGCACCCTGACGGGGCTGTGCCCCCTGTCTGTATCAGTCCACCTTGGCGCCCGAGGTCTTTACCACCTGCGCCCATTTCCGGTGTTCGTTGTCGATGTGTTTGGCAAAGTCGGCCGGGGTGTTGCCGCCGGGGATGGCGCCCTGGGCCAGCAGCCGTTCCTTCATGGCCGGTGTAGCCAGGGACTTGGCGACCTCCTGCTGGATGCGGTTCACGATGTCGGGCGGTGTGCCCGCGGGGGCCAGCAGGCCGAACCAGGAGCTGGCCTCATAACCCTTGAGTGTGGGGCCGCCTGCCTGCTCGACCGTGGGCACGTCGGGCAAGGCCCCCGAGCGCTCTGCGCTGGTCACGGCCAGCGCAACCAGCTTGCCCGCCTTGATCTGCGCCATGGACGAGGGCAGGTTGTCGAACATCACGTCGGCGTTGCCCGCCACCATGTCCAGGAGCGCCGGTCCCGAGCCCCGGTAGGGCAGGTGCAGCATGAAGGTGCCGGTCATGCTCTTGAACAGCTCGCCTGCCAGATGGATGGAGGTGCCGTTGCCGCTCGATGCCATGTTCATCTTGCCGGGGCTGGCCTTGGCCACGCGGATGAAGTCCTGCACATTGGTCACGCCCAGGGCCTTGGCCTTGTCGGTGTTCATCACCATCACGTTGGGCACGGCGGCCACCAGGGTGATGGGCACAAAGTCCTTGATGGGGTCGTAGGGCAGCTTGGCATACAGCGCGCGGTTGATGCCGTGGGTGCCCACCGTGCCCATGAGCAGGGTGTAGCCGTCGCCGGGTGATTTGGCCACCACCTCGGCGCCCACATTGCCGCCAGCGCCTGCGCGGTTGTCCACGATGAACTGCTGGCCGAAGGCCTTGGACAGCTCCGGCGCCATGGCGCGCGCCAGGATGTCGGTGGTACCCCCAGGCGCAAACGGCACCACGATGCGCACGGGCTTGGTCGGCCAGCCCGCACCTGCAGGGGCGGCCGCCTGGGCATGGGCCGTGCCCGGTGCCAGCAGCGCACCGGCGGCGGCCACGGCCAGTGCGCCCAGCGCGCTCAGGGTGAAGGCCAGGGCCACGGCCTTGCGGCGGCTGCGCGCATGGGCGCGGGCCTGGATCTGCGCGCTGGAGCGCGCCGGGGTGCGAAAGTCGTGTGCTTGTGCCATGGAAGCCATTCCTCGTTGAAACCAGTGGAAGCTGCGCCGCTGCCTGTGCTTGATCGGCGTGTCTGCCCTCTGTTCTACGCGGGTGTGTGCGGCCCGGGCAGATGGGATTACCCGAGGGTGTCGCGACCTTGCAAGTCGTCGCGCGTGTCGCCGTGATGGGCCAGTCGGGGTGCCGCAACGGGGCATCAAAAAAAGAAAGCCACCGGGCCGTGGGGCGCGGTGGCTGGAGGAGGGCGGTGATGCGATGCCGCGCCGCCCGGTTGGGCAGCGCTGCTGCCAGGTCAGTCGGCGTAGGTGCCGGCGGCCTTGATCACGGCGCCCCACTTGTCGATTTCGGCGGCCACAAACTTCTTGTGCTCGGGGCCGTCCACGCGCTTGTCGGTCACGACCACGGCGCCCAGGGCTTCCTGCTTCTTGATGAACTCGGGGTCCTTCAGAGCGGTCTTGAGGGCGTCGTTGATCTTCTTCTGCACATCGGCAGGCGTGCCCTTGGGCGCGTACAGGCCGTGCCAGATGCTCACGTTGAAGTCCTTCAGGCCCGATTCAGCCAGCGTGGGCAAGTCCTTCAGGGCGGGCGTGGTCAGGCGCTTGGCGGTGGTCACGGCATAGGCCTTGACCTTCTTGCCTTCGATCTGCGAGGTGGTGTTGGTGGTCTGGTCGCACAGCAGGTCGATCTGGCCGCCAATCAGGTCGGTGATTGCGGGGGCGGTGCCCTTGTAGGGAACGGCAGTCATGTCCACCTGCATGGCGCTCTGGAACATCAGGCCGCACAGGTGCGACGCAGCGCCCAGGCCGGCGTTGCCCAGGTTGATCTTGCCCTTGTTCTGCTGGATCCAGGCCGTGAGTTCCTTGAAGTTGTTCGCGGGCATGGTGGGGCGCGCGATCAGCGTCATGGGCACTTCGTTGACCATGCCCAGGTATTCAAAGTCGTTGGGCACACTGAACGAGAGCTTGCGGTACAGCGCAGGCATGGTGGACATGCCAATGTGGTTGAGCAGCAGCGTGTAGCCATCGGGGGTGGCGCGGGCTACGCGGGCGGCGCCGATGGAGCTGCCCGCACCGGCGGTGTTGTCTACGACCACGGTGGCGCCCAGGGGCTTGCGCAGTGCTTCGGCCAGGTCACGGGCCACGCGATCAGTGGGGCCACCGGCGGCAAAGGGCACCACGATGGTGACGGTCTTGTCCTTGGCGGGGAACTCTTGGGCACTGGCGCCAAAGGCAGCGGCTGCGGCGGCAGCGATCAGTGCGAGTTTCAGCATCTTTTTCATGGTCTCTCCTGTAAATGACGGGCCATGATAGCGAGGGGGATTTGCGGAAACATTGCGGATAGTACGTAGCACACTGGTGGCATGGTTTTTAAGCTCTACAGGCCTGTTGCGCTCGTCTGTATTGCCTTGTACGCTATCAATAATATAGCGATTGTTAGGGTAAACACTGCGGTTCCCCGGCGCGCCAAATGGGCATGAAGTGGACATGTCTTGCGCTGCCGCAAACCCGTCTCCTCCGGGGCGAAAACCCGCAGCGGGCCCCTGAAACCGGCACCTGCCAATGCCAGAGCCAGCGTGGAACCGGCTTTGCCAGGCCACGGGTGGCGTTCCCCAGGGGGCGGCGTCGCAAGCGGCCCCGGTTACCGATAACTCCGCGCGTCCTCGATCACCTTGCCGTCGTTGGGCAGCGTGCCCGGCGCCACCATCTGCACCTCGCCGCGCAGCTTGGTCACTTCGCGGATGGCGTCGCCCAGCTGGTGGGCCAGGCCCTCGGCGGTCTCGGTGGTCTCGACCTGCAGCACCATCTGGTCGTTGGCCATTTCGCCGCTGACCACCAGACGCGCGCGCAGCACCTGCGGAAAGCGCCGCGCAATCGTGGCGATCTGCCCGGGATGCACAAACATGCCACGCACCTTAGTGGTCTGGTCGGCACGGCCCATCCAGCCCTTGATGCGGGTGTTGGTGCGGCCGGTGGGGCAGGGGCCGGGCAGCACGGCCGACAGGTCGCCGGTGCCAAAACGGATCAGCGGGTAGTCGGGGTTGAGCGTGGTGATGACCAGCTCGCCCACTTCGCCCTCGGGCACCGGGTCGCCGGTGCCGGGGCGCACGATCTCCACGATCACGCCTTCGTCCAGCACCAGGCCTTCACGGGCTGATGTTTCATAGGCGATCAGGCCCAGGTCGGCGGTGGCGTAGCACTGGTAGCCCGCAATGCCGCGCTCGGCAAACCAGTCGCGCAACGAGGGCGGGAAGGCCTCGCCCGACACCAGGGCCTTGGTGACGGTGGGCAGCGCCACGCCCAGCTCGGCGGCCTTCTCGACAATGATTTTCAGAAAGCTGGGCGTTCCGATGTAGCCCGCAGGCTTCAGCTCGGCCATGGCGTGCACCTGCTGCTCGGTCTGGCCCGTGCCGCCGGGAAACACGGTGCAGCCCAGCGCGTGCGCGCCGGTTTCCATCATCGAACCCGCAGGTACGAAGTGGTAGCTGAAGCTGTTGTGGATCAGCTCCCCGCCGCGAAAGCCAGCGGCGTGGATGGCGCGCGCCATGCGCCAGTAGTCAGGCCGCGTGCCCTCGGGCTCGTAGATGGTGCCGGGGCTGGCAAACACACGCGTCATGCCGGGGCCAAATCCCAGCGCGCTGAAGCCGCCAAACACATTGGTGGCGCGGCCTGCCTGCTGGCGCTCCAGCAGCTCGTACTTGCGCGTGACGGGCAGCTGCGCCAAGGCGGCGCGGCTGGTGATGGTTTTGGCATCCACACCCGCGAGGATGCCGGCAAAGGCGGGCGACGCCTTCTGGGCATGGGCGATCTGCTGCGGCAGCGCCGCCATCAAGGCCGCTTCGCGCTCGGCGGGGCTGCGCGTTTCCAGGGCGTCATAGAACGTGCTCATGCCTGGGTTTCCTTGTGAGGTTGTTTGAGTGAAATATGCCTCTAGCGCTTTTGCATCAAGCGTAAGCAGCTATAAAAACAGGAGTTGTTGAAACTGGGTTCGAAAAGACGCTGCCTTGAAAACTGGCGCGGCCGATGCCAGCGCCACCGCGCCAGGGCCGCCCCGCCGCGCTGGTGGCGTCCCCCTGAGGGGGAAGGCGCGCCAGCGCCTCAGGGGGCACCTTAAGCAAGCCAGCGCTTGCGCCGCTTGTAGCTCTTCACATCCTTGAAGCTCTTGCGCTCGCCGCCGCCCACGCCCAGGTAGAACTCCTTCACGTCCTCGTTGTTGGCCAGGTCGCTCGCGGCGCCGTCCATCACCACGCGGCCGCTTTCCATGATGTAGCCGTAGTCGGAGTACTTCAGCGCCATGTTGGTGTTCTGCTCGGCCAGCAGGAAGGTCACTTTTTCCTTCTTGTTCAGGTCCTGCACGATGTTGAACACCTCTTCCACGATCTGCGGCGCCAGACCCATCGAGGGTTCGTCCAGCAGCACCATGCTGGGGTTGGCCATCAGTGCGCGGCCAATGGCGCACATCTGCTGCTCGCCGCCCGAGGTGTAGGCCGCCTGCGAGGTGCGGCGCGTTTTGAGGCGCGGGAAGTAGTTGTAGACCTTCTCCAGGTTCGCCGCGATCTCGGCCTTGCTGGTGCGGGTGTAGCTGCCCGTCATCAGGTTCTCTTCAATGGTCAGGTGGGCAAAGCAGTGCCGCCCCTCCATCACCTGCACCACGCCGCGCTGCACCAGGTCGGCGGGCGACAAATTCTCGATGCGCTCGCCGCGCAGCTCGATGCTGCCCTTGGTGACCGCGCCCCGCTCGCCCTGCAGTAGGTTGGAGATGGCGCGCAGCGTGGTCGTCTTGCCCGCGCCGTTGCCCCCCAGGATGGCCACGATGGAGCCTTCCGGCACCTGCAGGGACACACCCTTGAGCACCAGGATCACGTGGTTGTAGATGACCTCGATGCCGTTGACGTTGAGAACAATGTTTTTAGAGTCCATGGTGTTGCCTTCGCTGTGCCAATCCAAAAAGCTGCTGCAGGGGCAACTCTTTGGATTGGCGGCTGCCCCAGAAGGAGCAACCACAAATCACAGGCCGCAAACACGGTTGCAGCCCAATGCCAGTGCGACCGCGCAAGGGCCGCCCCGCCGCGCTGGTGGCGTCCCCCTTCCCGGCGAAGCCGAGAGAAGGGGGAAGGCGCGTTAGCGCCTCAGGGGGATGACCTCAAGACTGGCAGTCTTCCGGCGTACGCGGCGTCAGCTTCTTCTCGGCTGCGTACTTCGCTGCCGTTGCCTTCACCAGCGGCTTGATGATCTGCTCGTCAGCCTGCAGCCAGTCGGATGTGAACTTCCAGGCCTTGCCATCCCAGGTGTGGATGCGTGCCCAGGCGGCGCCCATGTGGTCGGTGCACGAGGTGCTGATGGGGCGCATCACGCCTGCAAAGCCCAGCGCATCCAGCTTGGGCTGGGTCAGGTTCAGGTTTTCCAGGCCCCAGCGCACCTGCTCGCCGCTCATGACCTTGCCCTTGCCAAAACGCTCTTGCGCAGCGCGGATGCCTTCCACGCCCAGCATCGCGCTCATGGCGCCGCGCATGTACAGCACCTGGCCCACTTCGTCCTTGGGGCCTGTGCCCTGGCCCTTGTCGTGCAGCTGGGCCAGCACGTCCTTGACCAGCTTGGACTGGGGCTCGGCGCCGTGTTGCATGGTCACGGCGTTGTAGCCCTTGGCGCCGTCGGCCACGTCCTTCACGTCGGGTTCGGCACCGGCCCACCACACGCCGTACATCTTCTCGCGCGGGTAGCCAGTGGCCTGGGCTTCCTTGATGGCGGTGGAGTTCATCACGCCCCAGCCCCACAGTGCCACGTAGTCGGGTCGTGCCTGGCGGATCTGCAGCCAGGTGGCCTTCTGTTCCACGCCGGGCGCCGTCACGGGCAGCAGCTGCAGGTCAAAGCCGTGCATCTTGGCGCGCTCCTGCATCAGCGGGATGGGCTCCTTGCCATAGGGGCTGTCGTGGTAGACCAGGGCGATCTTCTTGCCCTTGAGCTTGTCCAGACCGCCTTCTTTCTTGCCGATGGCCTGCAGGATGGCATCGGCCGCCACCCAGTAGGTGCCCGCGATCGGGAAGTTCCACTTGAACACGCTGCCGTCCGCACTTTCGGAGCGGCCATAGCCGATGGTCACCACCGGGATCTTGTCGGCAGGGGCCTTCTCGGTGATGGCAAACGTGGCGCCCGTGGACAGGGGCTGCACGAACGACGCGCCCTTGCCCTTGAGGCGTTCGTAGCACTCCACGCTGCGGGCCGTGTCGTAGCCGGTTTCACATTCTTCAAACGCGAGCTTCACGCCATTGATGCCGCCCCGGGCATTCACCAGCTTGAGGTAGTCCACGTAGCCATTGGCCCAGGGCGCGCCGTTCGGGCCGTAGGGGCCCGTACGGTACGACAGCACCGGGATGAACTGTTCTTTGGCCTGCGCGAAGGCGCTGGTCGATACGACCGATGCACCGGCGGCCACAGCGGCCACGGCCAGAACCAGGGTACGAAGCTTCATGGTTGTCTCCTGTCAATAAAGTGGTTGAAGCACTGCGAAATCACATGGGCCTTCAGTCAAACAACAATCGCTGCAGAACGCATCGGTGTTATCGAGCAAGCCTCTTGGTGGATGCGGAAAAGTCGGGGCAGCCGCTCAATGCGGGAAGGGCCACAGGCGCAGCTTCTGCTTGCCCATCGACCACAGCTTGGCCAGGCCATGGGGTTCCACGATCAGGAACCACACGATCAGGCCGCCAAAGATCATCAGCTCGGCGTGCGAGACACCGGCGGTGGAGATGCTGATGCCGAAAAGCCCCAGGAACAGTGGCAGGAACTGGTTGAGCGCAATGGGCAGCACCACGATGAAGGCCGCGCCGAAGAAGCTGCCCATGATGGAACCCATGCCGCCGATGATCACCATGAACAGCAGGCGGAACGACATGTCCACCGAGAACGCGCCGGGTTCCCAGGCGCCCAGGTACACAAAGGCCCACAGGCCACCGGCCACGCCGATGATGAAGGAGCTGACGGCAAATGCGCTGAGCTTGGCGTACATGGGGCGGATGCCGATCACCGAGGCGGCCACGTCCATGTCGCGGATGGCCATCCACTCACGGCCAATGGCGCCGCGCACCAGGTTCTTGGCCATCAGTGCCATGACCACCAGGATCGCCAGGCAAAACAGGTACTTGGAGGTGGCACTTTCGATTGGCAGGCCGAAGACCTGCAGGTTGGACACCGACACCGAGCCCGAGGGCGTGTCGAGCGTGAACCAGCGGATGCGCAGGAACATCCAGTCGCTGAAGAACTGTGCGGCCAGCGTGGCCACCGCCAGGTACAGCCCCTTCACCCGCAGGCTGGGCAACCCGAACAGGATGCCGAAGAACGTGGCGCACAGGCCGCCCAGGATAAGTGCGGGAATCAGCGGCAGGCCGGGCAGCCGCACAAAGAAGTTGTAGGCGCCGTAGGCCCCCACGGCCATGAAGGCGCCCGAGCCCAGCGAGATCTGGCCGCAATAGCCCACGAGGATGTTCACCCCCAGGGCCGCCAGCGACATGATCACGAACGGGATCAGGATGGCGCGGAAGAAGTAGTCGCTGGCGAGCATGGGCACCGCCACAAAGGCGACGGCCAGCAGCAGGGCGATGGCGATGCGGTCCTGTGCGATCGGGAAGATCTGCTGGTCGGCGCGGTAGCTGGTCTTGAACTGGCCGTTTTCGCGGTAAAGCATGGGAGGTCTCCTGTTGTTCTTGTTATGAGTTACACGCGGTCAATGATCTTCTCCCCAAACAAGCCTTGTGGCCTGAAGAGAAGAAACACCAGCGCCAGTGCATACGCAAACCAGATCTCGATGCCCCCGCCCACATAGGGGCCCAGGTACACCTCCGACAGCTTCTCGCCCACGCCGATGATCAGCCCACCGATGATGGCGCCCGGCACCGAGGTGAGGCCGCCCAGGATCACCACTGGCAGCGCACGCAGCGCCACCGTGGCCAGCGAGAACTGCACGCCCAGCTTGCTGCCCCAGATCATCCCGGCCACCAGGGCCACCACGCCGGCCACACACCACACGATCACCCAGATGCGGTTGAGCGGGATGCCGATGGACTGGGCGGCCTGGTGGTCGTCGGCCACGGCGCGCAGCGCACGGCCGGTGGAGGTCTTCTGGAAGAACAGCGACAGGGCCACCACCAGCGCGGCGGCAATGGCGGCGGCAATCACGTCTTCCTTGTTGATCAGGATGCCGCCCTGGAACAGGCTTTCCAGCGCAAACATCGGGTCCTTGGGCATGCCGATGTCGATCTTGTAGATGTCGCCACCAAATATCGTCTGGCCAAGGCCCTCCATGAAGTAGGCAATGCCCAGCGTGGCCATGAGCAGCGTGGCGCCTTCCTGGTTGACCAGGTGGCGCAGCACCAGGCGTTCGATCACCCAGGCCACCACAAACATCACCGCGCCTGCGAGCACAAAGGCGATCAGGTTGGCGGCGATCTGGTTGTCCAGGCCAGTCCACTTGGGCACCCATTCGGCAAAGCGGGCCATGGCCAGCGCCGCAAACAGCACCATCGCGCCCTGCGCAAAGTTGAACACGCCCGAGGCCTTGTAGATCAGCACAAAGCCCAGCGCCACCAGCGAATACAGCATGCCGGCCATGAGGCCGCCCAGCAGTGTTTCAAGAAAAAATCCCATGTTGTTGTCTCCTGCGCTTTCGGGGGCTTCAGTGCGATGTGCCCAGGTAGGCGCTGATCACGTCCTGGTTGTTGCGCACCTCGTCGGGCGTGCCGTCGCCGATCTTCTTGCCGTAGTCCAGGACCACCACGCGGTCGCTGATGTCCATCACCACGCCCATGTCGTGCTCGATGAGCACGATGGTGGTGCCGAACTCATCGTTCACGTCCAGGATGAAGCGGCACATGTCCTGCTTCTCTTCCACGTTCATGCCGGCCATGGGTTCATCGAGCAGCAGCACCTGCGGCTCCATGGCGAGAGCCCGGCCCAGGTCCACGCGCTTTTGCAGGCCATAGGGCAGCTGGCCCACGGGAGTCTTGCGGTGGGCCTGGATCTCCAGGAAGTCGATGATGTGCTCGACCTTCTCGCGGTGGGCCATCTCCTCGCGCTCGGCGGGGCCCAGGCGCAGCGCCTGCAGGAACAGGTTGCTTTTGATCTTGAGGTTGCGGCCGGTCATGATGTTGTCGATCACGCTCATGCCCTTGAACAGCGCCAGGTTCTGGAAGGTGCGCGCCACGCCCATCTCGGCCACCTGGCGCGAGTTCATGTGCGAGAACGTCTTGCCCCGGAAGGTGATGGAGCCGTCCTGCGGTGTGTACACGCCGTTGATGCAGTTGAGCATGGAGCTTTTGCCCGCGCCGTTGGGGCCGATGATGGCGCGGATCTCGTGCTCCTTCACGTTGAACGAGATGTCGGTGAGTGCCTTCACCCCGCCAAACCGGAGGCTGATGTTCTTGACGTCGAGGATGACGTCGCCGATCTTCTTGGTGGTCATGGTGGGGGGCTTCTCCAGCGGGTAGAGCGCGGGCTTCATGCAGCAGCCTTCACGGGTGCGTAGGTCTTGGTGTCCGACAGCTTCAGGGTGGCGCTCACGCTGCCCGTGCGGCCGTCTTCGAACTTGACCTGGGTTTCGATGTATTGCTCGTTGCGGCCCGCGTAGAGCGCGTCCACCAGCACCGCGTATTTCTCGGCAATGAAGCCCCGGCGGACCTTGTTGGTGCGGGTCAGCTCGCCGTCGTCGGCGTCCAGCTCCTTGTGCAGCACCAGGAAACGGCTCACCTGGCTGCCCGCCAGCAGGGCGTCGGTCGCCAGGTCGGCGTTCACCTTTTCGATGCACTCGCGCACCAGCTCGTACACCTCGGGCTTCTGCGCCAGGTCGGTGTAGCCCGCGTAGGGCAGGTTGCGGCGCTCGGCCCAGTTGCCCACGGCGTCGAAGTCGATGTTGACCATCACACACACCTTCTCGCGGCCGTCACCCAGTGCGACCACTTCCTTGATGTGCGGGAAGAACTTGAGCTTGTTCTCCACATACTTGGGCGCAAACATCGCGCCGTCGTTGGCGCCGCCCTTGATGCGGCCCACGTCCTTGACGCGGTCGATGATCTTGAGGTGTCCATGGGCGTCGAGGAAGCCCGCATCGCTGGTGTGGTACCAGCCATCGGCCGTGAGCACCTCGGCGGTGGCCTTGGGGTTCTTGTAGTACTCCTTGAGCAGCCCGGCCGACTTGACCAGGATCTCGCCGTTGTCGGCCACCTTGATCTGCACGCCCCGGATGGGCACGCCCACCGTGTCGGCGCGCGCCTGGTTGTCAGGCTGCAGGCAGACGAACACGGCGGTCTCGGTGGAGCCGTAGAGCTGCTTGAGGTTGATGCCGATGGAGCGGTAGAAGGTGAACAGGTCGGGCCCGATCGCTTCACCCGCCGTGTAGGCCACGCGCACGCGGCTGAAACCCAGGTTGTTGCGCAGCGGGCCATACACCAGCAGGTTGCCCAGCGCGTACTTGATGCGGTCCAGGGTGCCTACGGTTTCGCCGTCCATCAGTGCCGGGCCCACGCGCTTGGCCACGGCCATGCAGGCGTGGAACATCTTGCGCTTGAGGACGCCTGCGTCTTCCATGCGGATCATCACGCTGGTGAGCAGGCCTTCAAAAATGCGGGGCGGCGCAAAGTAGTACGTGGGGCCGACTTCCTTGAGGTCGATCGTCACGGTGCTGGCCGACTCGGGGCAGTTGACCACGTAGCCGCAGGCCAGCCACTGGGCGTAGCTGAAGATGTTCTGGCCGATCCAGGCCGGAGGCAGGTAGGCCAGCACCTCTTCGCTGCTGGTGAGCTTGTCGAACTCGGCCCCTGCGCTCGCGCGGTCCAGCAGGGTGCTGTGGGTATGCACCACGCCCTTGGGGTTGCCCGTGGTGCCTGAGGTGAAGAACATCGCGGCCACGTCGTCCGGGCTGGCCTTGGCCACCTCGGCGCGGAACCACTGGGGGTGCTTGGCGACATGGGCGGCACCGGCTTCGATCAGCGAATCGAGCGATGCCAGGCCCTGCTCCTGGTAATTGCGCAGGCCGCGCGGATCGTCAAAGTAGATGTTGGAGATCTGCGGGCACTGCTCGCGGATTTCGAGCAGCTTGTCCACCTGCTCCTGGTCTTCCACCAGGCAAAAGCGTACCTCGGCGTTGTTGAGCGGGAAGATGCACTCGGCCGCCACTGCGTCCTGGTACAGCGGTACGGGGATGGCGCCCAGCGACTGTGCCGCCAGCATGGTGGCGTACAGGCGGGGGCGGTTGGCGCCAATCACCACCATGTGCTCGTGGCGCTTCAGGCCCGCGAGGTGCAGGCCGGCGGCCACCTGTTCCACCAGGCGCACCAGGTCGGCCCAGCTGTGGGTTTGCCAGATGCCATATTCTTTTTCGCGCAGGGCCGGGGCCGTGGGGCGCTCGGTGGCATGCTTGAGCAGCAGTTGCGGGAACGTGGTCAACATTGCAGCTTCCTGAAAGTGAGAAGGTGTCAGCCCGGTGACAGCCGGGGGCGCAGGCTTGTGATTGCGCGATGGGGGAATGCTAGGACCCACTTTGACGCCATCTTGTCTTGCCGACGACAATTTAGGGGTAACTCCCGGGTGGGTAAAACCCTGCCTGCGGGTGGGCGGTATCCTCCAAGCCATGTACGCCCCGTTTTTCGGTCTCCAGCATCCCCCGTTTTCCATCGCCCCGGACCCGCGCTACCTGTTCATGAGCGAGCGCCACCGCGAGGCCCTGGCCCACTTGCTGTATGGGCTGGATGCAGGCGGCGGGTTTGTGCTGCTCACCGGCGAGGTAGGGGCGGGCAAGACCACGGTGTGCCGCTGTTTTCTGGAGCAGATTCCGGCGCACTGCAACGTGGCCTACATCTTCAACCCCAAGCTCACGGTGCGGGAGCTGCTGCGCTCCATCTGCGACGAGTTCGGCGTGCCGCACAAGCCCATGGTGCCGGGTGGTGTGGAGACGGTGAAGGACTACATCGACCCGCTCAACGCCTCGCTGCTGGCCGCGCACGCGGCGGGGCGCAACACCGTGCTCATCATCGACGAGGCGCAGAACCTCTCGGCCAATGTGCTGGAGCAGCTGCGCTTGCTCACCAACCTGGAGACCAGCGAGCGCAAGCTGCTGCAGATCATCCTGATCGGCCAGCCCGAGCTGCGCACCATGGTGGCCAGCCCCGCGCTGGAACAGCTCGCGCAGCGCGTGATTGCGCGTTTCCACCTCGATGCGCTGAGCCCGCGCGAGACCCAGCAGTACATCGCCCACCGTCTGGCCGTGGCGGGCCTGCAGGGGCCCATGCCCTTCAGCCAGCGCGCCATGGCGCGCGTGCATGCCCTGTCGCGCGGCGTGCCCCGGCGCATCAACCTGCTGTGTGACCGGGCCCTGCTGGGCGCCTATGCCGCCGGGGTGCGCGAGGTGAATGCCTCCACGGTGAACCGCGCTGCGCGTGAAGTGTTCGATGCCCCGGCGTCAGCCGCCGCCGCGCGCCAGGGCCAGCCCCTGCTGCCCCGCTGGGCGGTGGCAGGCCTGGGCGCCGTGGCGGGGGCCGCGCTGGTG
>NZ_JBWKZU010000038.1:0-56834 GCF_059424825.1 Acidovorax sp. GW101-11A03
TTGACGGCTTCCAATTGAGGAGGTGTTACCCATGTTCCCGCACACCTGTTTCCCATGTGTCCGGTCTGAACAGGCGAAGCAAAAGAAAGTGAGTCGCCTGCCGGGGCGACAACCCGGCTCCCGCCCTCAATCCGAGCATGCTTTTCAAACCAGCACGCCAAGGCTTCGACAAGCTCAGACCGAACGGGTCCGCAAGAACAAAGAACTACAAAAATAATAGCTGCCAGCGCTTTATAGATAAGCGCTAGCAGCCAAAATCACCAAAAAAACTACTGCGACACCTGCGCCAACTTCAAAGCAGGCTGATCCCCCCACCCGCCTCCGAGCGCCCGAATCAACCCCACCGTCGCCACATACTGCGCAGTCCGCACCTGCAGCTCCTGCCGCCGATTGCGCAACTCGCTGCGGCGCGCGTCCAGCAACTCCAGCTGGCTCACCAACCCATTGCGATACCGCACATCCGACAACTGCGTGGCCCGCCGCGCGGCCGTCACCGCCCGCCCTTGCGCCTCGGCCTGGCCGGATAACAGACGCAGCGAGGTCAGCTGATCCTCCACGTCACGAAACGCGTTCAGCACCTGCCCCCGATGGTCCGCCAGCGCAGCCTCCAGGCGCGCCTTGGCGCCTTCGATCTGGGCATCACGCTGGCCGCCGTCAAAGATCGGCAGCGACAGCAGCGCACTCACGCCCCAGGCACGGGCCGACCACTTGAACAGATCGCCCAGCTCCGGCGACGCATGCCCCGCATTGCCCGTGAGCGTGACGGCCGGGAACCACGCCTTCTGCGCCACGCCCACACGGGCTTGCGCGGCCAGCACGGCGGCTTGTGCGGCCGACACATCGGGCCGGCGCGCCAGCACCGTGCCGGGCACACCGGGGGGAATCACCGGCAACGCAGCATCGCCCGTCGCGGGCGGCAGCACGAAGCCGCTGGCCACCTCGCCCGCCAGCACGGCCAGCGCGTTGGTGAGCAGGGCCTGCTGGCGCTGCAAGGCCAGGGCATCGGATTCGGTGGCGGCCACTTCGGTCTGCACACGGGCCACGTCCAGCTCGGCCACATCGCCGGCTTGCAGGCGGCGCTGTGTCAGGCGCAGGGTGTCCTGGTACGCGGCCAGACTCTCTTGCACCAGCACCTGCTCGGCCTGCACGGCGCGCAGCTGCAGGTAGGTTTGCGCCACATCGGCCTGCACCATCAGGCGCGTGCTTTGCAGCAGGGCTTCGCGCGCATCGGCGTCCAGCCGTGCGGCGTCGCTGGTTTGCGAGAGGCGGCCGAACAGATCCAGCTCGTACGAGGCATTGAGCCCCGCCGTACCCAGCGTGGCGGGGGCTGCGCTGCCCGTGGTGGCAGCGCCCGCCTGGCGCGTCACACCCGCCGAGGCGCCCACTTGCACCGAGCGTGCGGCGTCGGCAGAGCGCAGCAGCGTGCGCGCCTCGGCCAGCCGCGCAGCGGCCTGCTGGATGCTGGTGTTGGCCTGGCCCGCGCGCTGCACCAGGTCGGCCAGCACCGGGTCTTGAAAGCCCAGCCACCACTCGCCGCGCGGCTGCGCCTCGGCGGGGGCGGTGATCGTCCAGGGGGCCGTGGGCAACGCATCGCCTCCTGCCGTGAAGCTGGCGGGCACGGGCACGCCCGCATGCGGCGCGGGGGCCACGGGCTGGGTCATGCAACCGGCCAGCACCAGGGCGGCGGCCAGAGGCGCCAGCAGGCTGCGCTTGCGCACTGCGAGGGCGCTGTCGGTGGAGTGGTTCTTCAGTAGCAAATCGGTCATGGTTGGTCTCCTGCCCCGGCCGCTGCGCCCGCTGCATTCGGCAGCGCAGAGTGCTTGGCGGGGGCCACAAAGATGTTTGTTGTCACCGTGGTCAGAAGCATCACTCGTGCTCCTTGCGCGGCGCGGCCAGCACGGGGTGGGCCGTGCCACCGGTACCCGGGGCGTGCGAGATAGGCGCCACATGCGCGCCATGCTCCACCAGCGGGCGATTACCCGCCAGCTTGCGCAGCAGCACATAGAACACGGGTGTGAGGAACAGGCCGAAGGCCGTCACCCCGATCATCCCGGCGAACACCGCCACGCCCATGGCGCTGCGCATCTCAGCGCCCGCACCGGTGGACAGCACCAGGGGCAGCACGCCCATCACGAAGGCCAGCGAGGTCATCAGGATGGGGCGCAGCCGCAGGCGGCTGGCCTCAATGGCGGCCTGCACGGGGGTGCGCCCGGCAAACTCCAGTTCGCGCGCAAACTCCACGATCAGGATCGCGTTCTTGGCCGACAGCCCCACCAGCACGATGAGCCCGATCTGCGTGAACACGTTGTTGTCGCCGTTGCTCAGCCACACGCCGGTCATGGCCGCCAGGATGCCCATGGGCACGATCAGGATGATGGCAATCGGCAGCGTGAGGCTTTCGTACTGCGCGGCCAGCACCAGGAACACCAGCAGGATGGCCAGCGGGAACACCAGCACGGCGGAGTTGCCGGCAAGGATTTCCTGGTAAGTCAGCTCGGTCCACTCGAAGGTGATGCCCTGGGGCAGCGTCTCCTTTGCGATGCGCTCGATGGCTGCCTGGGCCTGGCCCGATGAATAGCCAGGTGCGGGGCCACCGTTCACGTCCGCCGCCAGGTAGCCGTTGTAGCGCATGGCGCGCTCGGGGCCAAAGCTCGGCTCCATCTTCATCAGCGCCGACAGCGGCACCATCTCGCCGGTGCTGGAACGCACCTTGAGCAAGCCCACGTCCTCGGCCCGCGCCCGGTAGGCTGCATCGGCCTGCACACGCACGCTGTAGGTGCGGCCAAACTGGTTGAAGTCGTTGGCGTAGAGGCTGCCCAGGTAGATCTGCAGCGTGTCGAAGATGTCCGTCACGGGCACTCCCAACTGGCGCGCCTTGGTGCGGTCGATGTTGGCGTACAGCTGCGGCACGTTGACCTGCCAGCTGGTGAACAGGCCAGCGAGCTCCGGCGTCTGGTAGGCCTTACCCATGAAGGCCTTCACGGCGTTGTCCATGGCTTCGTAGCCCAGCGAGGCGCGGTCTTCGATCTGCAGCTTGAAGCCGCCCGTGGTGCCCAGGCCCGCCACCGGCGGCGGCGGGAACATGGCGATGAACGCATCCTGGATGCTGCCGAACGCCTGGTTCAGCTGGCCCGCCACGGCGCCGCCGCTCTGGTCGGCGCGGGTGCGCTCGGCAAAGGGCTTGAGCGTGGCGAACACGATGCCGGAGTTGGAGCTGTTGGTGAAGCCGTTGATGGACAGGCCGGGAAAGGCAATCGCGTCTTCGACGTTCGGGTTCTCCTTCATGATCTCACCCATGCGGCGGATCACGTTTTCGGTGCGGTCCAGCGTGGCGCCATCCGGCAGCTGCGCAAAGCCGATCAGGTACTGCTTGTCCTGCGCGGGCACAAAGCCGCCGGGCACGATCTTGAACAGGCCCATGGTGGCACCCACCAGCGCGAGGTAGATCACGAACATCAGCGCCTTGCGGCCGATGACGCGCTTGACGCCGCCGCTGTAGGCCTCGGAGCCGCGATGGAACAAGCGGTTGAAGCCGCGGAACAGCCCGCCGAACACCTTGTCCATGCCGCGCGTGAGCGCGTCCTTGGGCTCGTCGTGGCCCTTGAGCAGCAGTGCTGACAGCGCGGGCGACAAAGTCAGCGAGTTGATCGCCGAGATCACCGTGGAGATCGCGATGGTCACCGCGAACTGCTTGTAGAACTGCCCCGTGAGGCCGCTGATGAACGCCAGCGGCACAAACACCGCCACCAGCACCAGCGCGATGGCGATGATGGGGCCGGACACCTCCCGCATGGCCCGGTAGGTGGCCTCGCGCGGGGTCAAGCCGGCCTCGATGTTGCGCTCCACGTTCTCGACCACCACGATGGCGTCGTCCACCACGATGCCGATGGCCAGCACCAGCCCGAACAGGCTCAGCGCATTGATCGAAAAGCCCAGCAGGTGCAGCACGGCAAACGTACCCACCACCGACACCGGCACCGCCAGCAGCGGGATGATGGAGGCACGCCAGGTCTGCAGGAACAAAATCACCACCAGCACCACGAGGGCAATGGCTTCGAGCAGCGTGTGGATCACGGACTTGATCGACGCACGCACGAACTGCGTGGGGTCGTACGCAATGCGGTACTCCACGCCTTCGGGCATGCTCTTCTGGATCTCGTCCATGGTCTTGCGCACGTTGGACGAGATGTCGAGCGCGTTGGAGCCCGGGGCCTGGAACACGCCCATGCCCACAGCCGGGTCGTTGTTGAGCAGCGAACGCAGCGAGTAGTCGGCCGCGCCCAGCTCCAGGCGGGCGATGTCGCGCAGGCGTGTCACCGCACCATCCGCACCGGTCTTGACGATGATGTCGCCGAACTCTTCTTCGGTCTGCAGGCGGCCCTGCGCGTTGATGGACAGTTGCAGGTCCACGCCCGGCAGGCCGGGCGATGCGCCCACCACACCTGCAGCCGCCTGCACGTTCTGGCCGCGGATGGCGGTCACCACGTCGCTGGCCGAAAGGCCGCGCTGCGCGACCTTCTGTGGGTCAAGCCACACGCGCATGGAGTAGTCGCCGCCGCCAAAGATCTGCACCTGGCCCACGCCCTGGATGCGCGCAAGGCGGTCCTTGACGTTGAGCACCGCGTAGTTGCGCAGGTAGTCGATGTCGTAGCGGTTGTTGGGCGAGACCAGATGGACCACCATGGTCAGGTCCGGCGCGCTCTTGACGGTGGTGACGCCCAGGCGGCGCACTTCCTCAGGCAGGCGCGGCTCGGCCTGCGAGACGCGGTTCTGCACCAGCTGCTGGGCCTTGTCGGGGTCGGTGCCGAGGGCAAACGTCACCGTGAGCGTCATCACGCCGTCGGTGGTGGCCTGGCTGCCCATGTAGAGCATGCCTTCCACACCGTTGATGGATTCCTCCAGCGGCGTGGCCACGGTCTCGGCGATCACTTTGGGGTTGGCGCCCGGGTACTGTGCGCGCACCACCACGGAGGGCGGCGCGACTTCAGGGTACTCGGAGATGGGCAGACCGCGCAATGCGATGAGCCCCCCGAGGAAGATGAGCACCGACAGCACCCCGGCAAAGATGGGGCGGTCGATGAAAAAGCGGGACAGGTTCATGGGTGCAAATTCCTGGTGTCCAGCGCGCTCAGGCGGCTGGCGACTTGACGGCGTTCTTGGCTTCCTTGCGATCACCCGCAATCTCGGCCTTGGCGGTCATGGGTACAGGCTGCGGCGCCACCACGGCACCGGGGCGCACGCGCTGCAGGCCATTGACGACGATGTTCTCGCCCGCCTTGAGGCCCGAGGTGACCACGCGCAGGCCGTCAATCGGCGCGCCCAGGGTGACCTCGCGGTACTCGGCCTTGTTGCCCTCGCCCACCACCATCACGAACTTCTTGTTCTGGTCGGTGCCCACGGCACGTTCGTTGATGAGCAGCGCCTGCGTGTTGCGGGCCTGGCCCATGCGGATGCGAGCGAACTGGCCGGGGATGAGCGAGCCGTCTTCGTTGTCGAACACGGCGCGCACGCGCACGGTGCCGCTCTTGGCATCGACCTGGTTGTCGATGAGCTGCAAGCGGCCGGCGTGCGGCGTACCGCCCGTGGTGCCGGTGCCCATCTGCACGGGGATGCGCTCGATGAGCTGGCGGGCGCTGTTGCCGCGCTGGCCGCTTTGCAGGTCAGCCAGGGCCTTCACCACGATCTGCTCATCGGTGTCGAAGCTCGCGTAGATCGGGCTCACGGACACCAGCGTGGTCAGCACGGGGGCGCCCGCACCGGCCGCCACCAGGTTGCCCACGGTGACTTCGATGCGACCCACGCGGCCCGCCACCGGGGCGCGCACCTGTGTGTACGAAAGGTTCAGCTTCGCGGTCTGCAGCGCGGCCTGGGCGGCGCGCAGGTTGGCATCAGCCTCGCGCTGGGCATTCAGGCGCTCGTCGTGCTCCCGCTGGGCGATGGCTTTTTCTTCGAGCAGGCGCGTGGCGCGCTCCAGCTCGCTGCGCGTGTACGACAGGCGGGCCTGTGCGGCCACCACCTGGGCTTCGGCACGGTCCACCTCGGCGGCGTAGGGGGCGGGGTCCACGGTCACCAGCAGGTCGCCCTGCTTGACCAGCGAGCCTTCGCGGAAGTGCACGGCCTGCACGGCCCCCGACACGCGCGGGCGCACATCCACGCGCTGCACGGCTTCGAGCCGGCCGGAAAACTCGTCCCAGAGGGCGATGTCTTTTTGCAGCACGGCTGCCACCGACACGGGCATGGCGGGGGGTGTGGCGCCTTCGCCGTTGGCCTGGGCCGCAGGCGATTGGAAAACAAGGATCAAAGCGGCCACTGCGGCCGTCACGGCGGTGGCAATGGTGGCCAGGCCCAGAGGGCGGTTCTTGAAGAGCGGGTTGGAGTTCATGGTCATTTCAATCAAACGTAAAGGCCGCCTTGGCGGGCAAGCCAATGAAGGTGTTCTTGCTGCCAGACTGCGCCCCACAGTGGGGTGACAGACGCCAAGGCAGCGGGCGGTGGGGCAGTCTCGGCATTGACACGGTGAGAGAGTCAAGCCCCCTGACCCGACGCCCCCAGTGGGTACGCGCCAGCCTTGGAAACTCAGACGCGGTGGTGCTGCGGGTTGTGACAGCCAAAGCGGCAGGCCCCAGAGAAGCGCAAGGTGTGGTTCATGCTGTTATTTCCTCCATATCGTTGACATCAATGACTCCTGCCCGCCGTCCTGCCCCTCGCGGGCACGGCTTGCAGAAAACGCAGGCAAAGCCTCTCCCTCCGGCTCGGCAAGCCGGAAAAATCAGCGTTGAAAACCAGGGTCTTGGTAGCAGGGCCGCGGTATCAAACCTCAACCTGCGTTGAGGTCATCCACGTTCAGCGACCCAAGGGGTTTGATCCCATGCTCAGGAAGGCACCGGACATCGGGTGGCTTCAAAGAACTGACGGAGCTGCTCTTGCGCACCCGCAGCACAAGGGCATTCGTGCTCACCGGTCTGCAGCAGGGCATCGGGCCACTGCGGGTTCTTGGAGAACACATGGCGGGTGACCGGCAGGCCTGCAGCCTCCAGCCGGGCCGCGTATGCCAGCGCCTCGTCATGCATGGGGTCGGTGTCGCCCACCAGGATCAGCGTGGGTGGCAACCCCGCCAGGCGCTGTGCACCGGCCGGCACGGCATAGGGGTGCTCGGCATCGCGCGGGCAGCGCAGAAAATTACGCCAGCCTTCGGTCCACTTGCAGCCGGTGGAGTCGCCCGTGGCTTCGCGCAGCGAGGCAGTGCCCACACAGGGGTCCAGCATGGGAGACAGCAGAATCTGCCCGGCCAGCGGCGGGTGCGACTGGTCGCGCGCCATCAGGCTCACGGCCGCCGCCAGATTGCCCCCCGCTTCTTCGCCCGCCAGATAGACCAAAGCGCCCTGCCCACCGAGCTTGGTGCGGTTGCGGTGCACCCACTTGAGCACGTCGTACCCCGTGTCCACGGGCTGCGGAAACGGCGTGAGCGGATAGGCCACCGACACCACCACCGCCCCTGCCCCTTCCAGCAACGACGCCACGGTGCAGCCGTTGTCCAAATCGCCCGAGGTGAAGGCGCCGCCATGAAAATGCACGACCACGGGGGACGCTTGTCCCGCCTTCTTGCGGCCATACATGCGCACGGCCACGTCCTGCCCCTTGCCCACCTCAATGGTGGAATCGGTGCAAACGGACGCTGCGGCCTTGGAGGCGGCAGAGGGCTGCGGTGTGGAGGATGGCGAAGAAGGGCGGTCGGGCTGCATGGCAGGTACCCAGTCAGTAGGTGGAAGGTCGGTTGACGATGGATGAAATGTAGTGGCTTGGGCCTTTTGGATAAACAGGTCAAACACCACCGCACTGTTTCCAAAAGCTCAACAATCAAACACCGGCTTGCGTGTGAGAATTCCCTGGAGCGTGTTGATGGCCTTTTCATGGTGCCCGTTGCCCCATCACAGTGGCAGGTGCAAGGCGCAGACCGCAGCTGGGCCGGTGGCCCTGCGAGGATCTGCAACGCCGCAAGTGCCACTGTGATGGGGCAACCCTTCGGGCAAAGCGGTAGCAAGCCGCACTCGTTGTTGCGTGCCTTGCCCAGGCCGAAAGCATGGGCTGCGGCACGCGCCTAGATTGCGGCTTGCTACCGCTTTGCGGGCACCATGAAAAGGCCGTCAACACGCTCTTGGCACCCACTGGTCGGTGCTGCAGTTTCAGATTCAAGGAGAAGCCATGGACCAGATACAGGCCATGCGCATATTCGTGCGGGTGGTGGAGGCCGGCACGTTCACCCGGGCCGCGGATTCGCTTTCGCTGCCCAAAGCCACCGTGACCAAGCATGTGCAGGCGCTGGAGGAGCGACTGCGCGTGAAGCTGCTCAACCGCACCACGCGCCGCGTGACCGTGACGCCCGATGGCGCGGCCTATTACGACCGCACCGTGCGGCTGCTGACGGACCTGGACGACATCGAGGCCAGCATGACCAACGCGCGCGCCAACCCGCGCGGGCGCCTGCGCATCGACGTGGGCACCTCGGTGGCGCAGTTGCTCATCATTCCGCACCTGGCGGAGTTCCATGCCCGCTACCCGGACATCCAGGTGGACCTGGGCGTGAGCGACCGCATCGTGGACCTGATCAGCGACAACGTGGACTGCGTGATCCGGGGCGGCGAGCTGAGCGACCAGTCGCTGGTGGCTCGGCGCATTGGCAACCTGGAATTCATCACCGTCGCGTCGCCCGACTACCTGGCACGCAAGGGCACGCCCTCACACCCGCTGGAGATCGAGGAAAAGCACACCAGCCTGCTGTACTTCTCGCCCCACTCCGGCCGGCACTACCCACTGGAGTTTCGCCAGGGCACTGAATCCATCGACATCTCGGGCCCCTACCAGCTGAGCGTGAACGAGGCCAACGCCTATGTGGCTTCACTGGTTGCCGGACTGGGCATTGGTCAGGTCACCAGCTATCAAGCCGAGCGGCACCTCCAAAACGGCACGCTGGTGCAACTGCTGCCAGAGTGGACCCAGCCCCTGCTGCCCGTGTATGTGGTCTACCCGCCCAACCGCCACCTGAGTGCCAAGGTGCGCGCCTTTGTGGACTGGGCGGCCGAGCTTTTTCAGCGGGAAGAACACCTGCAACGCAAAGCCTGACGCGCCCTGAGCAGCTTCGCGTCATCCCCCTGAAGGGATGCCTCCCGTGGCCACTCGGTGGCCCCGGGGGACATGTTCACGATTTCAGTCTGTATGCTTGGAGCCATGAGCACTCCAGAGACCCCGCCACCCGCCCCACCGGCCAACAAGCCCGCCCAGCCGCGCAATCCCCTGCACGGCGTGACACTCGAAGCCATGGTCGTGGGCCTGGCCGACTACTTTGGCTGGGATGAGCTGGGGCGGCAGATTCCCATCCGCTGCTTCCAGATCGACCCCAGCGTGGGCTCCAGCCTCAAGTTTTTGCGCAAGACCCCATGGGCGCGCGAAAAGGTGGAAAGCCTCTACCTCTTCATGCTGCGCGACCAGCGGCGCAACGCGCAGGACTGACCCAGTCCCCGCGCCGCCCCCCTTTCTGGGATGTCTCAGTCGCCGGACGTCACCAGAAAATCGCGGCTGATCCCGCCACCCAGGTCGTTCACCCGGTCCAGGAACTGCGTGAGGAACGCGTGCAGGCCGGTGGCCAGGATTTCGTCGATGCGGCCATATTGCAGGTCGGCCAGCAAGCGCCCTGCCCTGCGGCTGGTCTCGGCAGACTGGCCGTTGGCCAGCACGGCGAGGTTGTCCACCACCTCGCGCAGACAGGCGTGCAGCGAACGCGGCATGTCGCGGCTCAGGATCAGCAGGTCGGCCACGCGGCCGGGCGTGATCACGTCGCGGTAGACCTTGCGGTACACCTCGAACGCCGACACGCTGCGCAGGATGGCGCTCCAGTGGTAGAAGTCGCTCTCCTGGTTGCGGTCGCTGGGGCGGCCGAAGAAGTCGTTCTTCACAGCGTGGAACTTCACATCGAGCAGGCGCGCCGTGTTGTCCGCCCGCTCCAGGAAAGTGCCCATGCGCAGGAAGTGAAACGCCTCGTCCTGCAGCATGGTGCCCAGCACCACGCCACGCGACAGGTGCGAGCGGTACTTCACCCACTCAAAGAACTGGCCCGGGTCGCGCTCGAAGGCGCCGCCTTCCAGCTGGCGGTGCAGCTCCAGCCAGGTCTGGTTCTGCGTCTCCCACACCTCGGTGGTCAACGCACCGCGCACAGCCCGCGCGTTCTCGCGCGCAGCACGCAGGCACGACAGGATGGACGAGGGGTTGTTGCCGTCGCGCACCATGAACTCCAGCACATTGGCTGGCGTCACTTCGCCATGTTTGGCGGTGTAGGCAGGGATCAGCTCGCTGATGGACAGCAGGCCCTCCCAGCCTTTTTGCGCCACGTCGGCGGCCTGGGGCAGCAGGGAAGTCTCGTAGCTCACGTTGAGCATCCGGGCGGTGTTCTCTGCCCGCTCTGTATATCGGGACATCCAGAACAGATGATCGGCAGTGCGGCTCAGCATGTTCAGAGGCTCCCTTGCGATTGACTCTGCGACTGGCCTTGGCCCTGCGACTGAGATTGGGTTTGCGACTGGGATTGCACGGCCTTGGGTTGCGCTGCAGGCGTAACTTCGCCCAGCACCCAGGTGTCCTTGGTGCCGCCGCCCTGCGACGAATTCACCACCAGAGAGCCCTCCTGCAGCGCAACGCGCGTGAGGCCCCCAGCGGCCATCTGTACCTCGCGCCCACTGAGTACGAAGGGGCGCAGGTCGATGTGGCGCGGGGCAATGCCACTTTCCACATAGGTGGGGCAGCTGGAGAGGCTGAGCGTGGGCTGGGCGATGTAGCCCGACGGGTTGGCAATCAGCGCGCGGCGGAAGTCCTCGATCTCGGCCTGGGTGGCGGCCGGGCCGATAAGCATGCCGTAGCCGCCCGCGCCGTGCACTTCCTTGACCACCAGGTCCTTGAGGTTGGCCAGCACGTGCTGCAGGTCGTCCTGCTTGCGGCACATCCAGGTGGGCACGTTTTTCAGGATGGGCTCTTCGCCCAGGTAGAAGCGGATCATCTCGGGCACGTAGGGGTACACCGATTTGTCGTCGGCCACGCCCGTGCCCACCGCGTTGCAGATGCCCACGTTGCCCGCGCGGTAGGCCTCCATGAGGCCGTAGCAGCCCAGCGTGGAGTTGGGGCGGAAGACCTGTGGGTCGAGGAAGTCGTCGTCCACGCGGCGGTAGATCACGTCCACCCGCTGCAGGCCGCGCGTGGTGCGCATGTACACAAACTTGTCCTTGACGACCAGGTCCTGTCCCTCGACCAGCTCCACGCCCATCTGCTGCGCGAGGAAGGCGTGCTCGAAGTACGCGCTGTTGTGCATGCCCGGCGTGAGCACCACTACCGTGGGCTCGTCGGCAGCCGCCGGGGCACTGGCGCGCAGGGTTTCGAGCAGCATGTCGGGGTAATGCGCCACCGGCGCCACCTTGTGCAGGCTGAAAAGTTCGGGGAACAGCCGCATCATCATCTTGCGGTTTTCGAGCATGTAGCTCACGCCGCTGGGCACGCGCAGGTTGTCTTCCAGCACGTAGTACTCGCCGTTGCCCTGGGCATCGGGGGCGCGCACGATGTCGATGCCTGCGATGTGCGCATAGATGTTCTGCGGCACATGCAGCCCGGCCATCTCGGGCCGGTATTGCGCGTTGTTCAGGATCAGGTCGGCGGGCACGATGCCCGCGCGGATGATGTCCTGGCCGTGGTACACGTCGTGGATGAAGCGGTTGAGCGCCGTGACGCGCTGCACCAGGCCTTGCTGCATGCTGGCCCACTCGTGGGCCGGGATGATGCGGGGGATCAGGTCGAACGGAATCAGCCGTTCGTTGCCTGCGCCGCCCTCGTCCTTGGCGCCGTACACGGCGAAGGTGATGCCCACGCGCCGGAAGATCATCTCGGCTTCGGCCCGGCGGGCCTGCATCACGTCAGGGGGCTGTTTGCTCAACCATTGCGCGTAGCGCTTGTAGTGTTCCCGCACATCGCTGCCATCAAACGGCAGCATGGCGTACATCTCGTCAAATTTCTGCATGAACGGGCCTCCTGCAAACAGGATAGCAAGTTGTGCGCCCACCCCCTTGGCAACAGCCCCTGGCGCTACTGCGCCATGCTTTCGCAATCAATCGCTCCGTGGCACCATGCTGTGCTGCCAGTAACGGCGGCCGGTGTCGCGTTCACACGCCACCGCATCGGGGGCCGCAGAAACCCAGGTGGCGGCCCCGCAGCGGGACGACTCCACCACGCGGATGTTGCGCTCGCGGTAGCGCTGCAGCACATCGGGCGCCGGATGCCCGAAGCGGTTGCGGTACCCAGCCTGCACCAAAGCGGTGCGCGGCCGCACAGCCTCCAGCAAAGCGGGCGAGGACGACGTCTTGCTGCCGTGGTGGGGCACCAGCAGCAGGTCGGCCTGCAGCGCCGCCCCCCGTGCAACCAGGGCCTGCTCCTGCGCGGCCTCGATGTCCCCCACCAGCAAAACCGAGGGTGCCTGCGCCCCGGCGGCCACCACGCGCAGCACGCAGCTCAAGGTGTTGGGGCGTGGTGGGCGGGGTGCCGGGGCACCATCCCCCGCCAGCGGGTGCAGCACCTCGAAGGCCACACCATCCCACTCCCAGCGCTGGCCTGCAAGGCAGGGTCGGGCGGGCCGCAGGGCCTGCAAGCCGTGGTCGGCCTCAATGGAGCCGGTGAGTTGGGCCCCCGGCTGCTGCGCCAGCACCGCCGCTGCGCCGCCCGTGTGGTCGGCATCGCGGTGGCTGAGCATCAGCACATCCACCCGCTCGCCCAGTGCGCGCAGCAGCGGCACCAGCACACGGTGGCCTGCGTCGCTCTCACGGCTGAAACGGGGCCCCGCGTCGTACAGCAAGCTGTGGGTGGCTGTGCGCACCAGCACCGCGTTGCCCTGGCCGATGTCGGCCGCCAGCAGCTCAAACTGGCCCGGCGCAGGCCGCGCAGGCTGCCACCAGAACACCGGCAGCAGCAAAGGCAGCGCCAGCAACCGCAGGCGCCACGGCAGCCGCATGGCCAGCAGCGCACCACCTACCACGGCGGCCACGCCCGCCCACAGGGGTGCGGCAGGTAAAAACAGCACCGCCCCAGGCCACTGCGCCAGCCACTGCAGCCAGGCCGTGAGGGGCCACAAGCTCCAGGCCGCCAGACTCCACAGCGGCGCCCACACCACGCCGCCCAATGCCAGCGGCGTGACCACCAGCGTCACCCACGGAATCGCCACCAGGTTGGCCACCAGCCCCACCACCGACACCTGGCCAAACAACAGCAGGCTCAGGGGCGTGAGTGCCAGCGTGACCACCCACTGCTCACGAAAAAGTGCATAAAAATGCCCCTTTGCGCCTGTCCCATATGCCTTTTCAGCTATCGGATTGGTAGCAAACAGCACACCCACGGCCACAAAACTCAGCCAAAAGCCTGCCTGCGCCAGCGCCCAGGGGTCTGCCACCACCACGGCGGCACAGGCCAGCAGCCACACATGGGGCCAGGGCCAGCGCCGCCCGCTCCACTGCAGCAGCGCCACGGTGCACAGCATGATGACGGTGCGCTGCGCGGGCACACCCCAGCCGCTGAACAGCGCATAGGCGCTGGCCAGCACCACCCCCGCCAGCAACGCCGCCGATGGCGCAGGCACCCACAGGCACAGGCGCGTGGAGCGCCGCCACAGCGCCCGCACCACCCCGGCCGCCAGCCAGGCAAACAGCGTGATATGCAAGCCCGAAATGCTCATCAGGTGGGCTACGCCCGTGGCGCGAAACATGTCCCAGTCCGCACGGTCGATGGCGCGCTGGTCGCCCGTCACCAGGGCCGCCACCACGCCTGCGATGCGGGCGCGGCCGGGGTCGCTGGCTTCGTCTGCGCCCCGGCCCAGGCGGTCCAGGATGGCATCGCGCACGCTTTGGCGCGCCTGCTCCACGGGGTGCTGCCAGGTGGTGGCCTGGCGGCGTGGCGGCTCGTCCTTGGGGCCTGCGCGCACGTAGCCGGTGGCCTGTACGCCCTGCTCCCAGGTCCACAGCTCAAAATCGAACCCATGGGGGTTGCGCAGGCCGTGGGGCGCCTTCAGCCGCACCGTCATCTCCCAGCGCTCGCCCGCGCGCACCGGGGCGGGTTGGCGCTGCAGGTCCACCGCATCACCCGCATCGCGCATGAAGGCACCGCCATACCAGGCGACCTCGATCCGGGGCGGCAACTGCACCAGGTTGCCCTGCAGCCGCGCAGACAGCACCTCCAGGCGCAGCCGGGTGCCCGCCTCGTTGGTCTGCGGCATGGCCGACACCACCCCGGTCACGCGGATGTCCTGCCCCTCCAGCGCCGGGTCCAGGCCCTGCTGCAGATACGCCGTCGCGCGCAAGCCGCTGACCGCCGCCATGGCCATCGCCCCGGCCAGCAGCACCAGCAACGCCGCCACCGCATCGCGCCCCCCGGAATGGCGCCCCGCCTCCGGGCGGCGGGGGCGGCTGGCGGCAACCCCGCACCAGCCCACCACCAGCGCGGCGCACAGCAGTGCGGCGTAGGCGCCAGCGCTCCACAGGCCGGGTTGCTGCAACTGCAGCGCCGCCCCCGCCACCACCCCCAGCAACAGGACGGGCAGCCGCCAAGGCGCCACGGGCTGCGGCCAATCGAGCTCCCCGGCCACACCCTCGGGGTGGGGGAAGGTGGTGGCATTAGAGGCGCTTATGGCGGGCATGGGCTGATGCTAATGCCGCACTGGCCCCGGGGCGGCTGGATTCGGCGCGCGCTGCTGTGTAACACTCGTCCCCGACCCGGCGCGGGGGTCCGCCCCGCCCTCTTCACTCCATTCACTATCTCTCCACCACCCACTCCAATCCGAGGAAGACCATGAGCGTTTACGACAAGCTGAAAGAACTCAACATCACCCTGCCCCCCGTGTCGGTGCCTGCCGCCGCCTACGTGCCCTATGTGCAGACCGGCAATCTGGTGTTTCTGAGCGGCCACATCGCCCGCAAGGACGGCAAGCCCTGGGCTGCACAGTTTGGCCGCGACATCGGCACCGAAGAAGGCAAGGCCGCCGCGCGCGCCGTGGCCATCGACCTCCTGGGCACCCTGCATGCCGCCACCGGCGGCGACCTGAACCGCGTGCAGCGCATCGTGAAGGTGATGAGCCTGGTCAACTCGACAGGTGATTTCACCGAGCAGCACCTGGTGACCAACGGCGCCAGCGAGCTGCTGGGCCAGGTATTTGGCGACAAGGGCGTGCACGCGCGCAGCGCCTTTGGCGTGGCGCAGGTGCCCATGGGCGCCTGCGTGGAGATTGAGCTGATCGCTGAGCTTGCTTAACCCCCTGAGTCGCTGCGCGCCTTCCCCCTGAAGGGGGACGCTCCCGGCGCGGCGGGGCGGCCCTTGCGCGGGAGCGCTGGCCTGTGGCGTGCCAGTTGCAACCGCCGCGCTGGGGTTTAGAACGACTCCCAGTCCTCATCCGCGCCCTGGGCAAGTGCTGGTGCCTTGGCCTTGGCAGGCGTGGGTTTGCTGCCCGCAGGGGCTGCCTGGGCGATGCGCTGGGCGGCCGGTTTGCCTGCCATGGCGGTCTTGGCGGGCGCTGATGGCACGCGTGGGGCCTGGGGCGCTGGCTTGTGGGCTACATGCACGGGCGGCGCCACCCCGCCATAGGCCGCCCCGTTGACCTTGAACACCGACACCACCTGCGCCAGGTGTTCGGCCTGCTCGCGCAGGCTCTGGGCGGCGGCAGCGCTTTCTTCCACCAGCGCAGCGTTCTGCTGGGTCATCTGGTCGAGGTTGCCCACGGCCTGGTTGACCTGCGAAATGCCTGCGCTTTGCTCGGACGACGCGGCCGTGATCTCGCCGATCATGTCCGTCACACTTTGCACCGAGCGCACGATGTCGTTCATGGTCGTGCCCGCATCGGCCACCAGGCGGGTGCCGGTTTCCACCTTCTCCACCGACGCGCTGATCAGCGTCTTGATCTCCTTGGCCGCCTCGGCGCTGCGCTGCGCCAGGCTGCGCACTTCGCTGGCCACCACGGCAAAACCCCGGCCCTGCTCGCCCGCACGGGCGGCCTCCACGGCCGCGTTCAGCGCGAGGATGTTGGTCTGGAACGCAATGCCATCAATCACGCCAATGATGTCCGATATCTTCTTGCTGCTGTGGTTGATGTCTTCCATGGTGGAGACCACCTGCGTCACTACTGTGCCGCCCCGCTGGGCCACGCCCGTGGCGCTGGCAGCCAGGGTGCTGGCCTGGCGCGCGCTGCTGGCGCTTTGCGCGATGGTGCTGGTGAACTCCTCCATGGCCGCCGCCGTCTGCTGCAGGTTGCTAGAGGTCTGCTCGGTGCGTGCCGACAGGTCGTGGTTGCCGGTAGCGATCTCGGCGCTGGCAATGGCAATGCTGTCGGTGCTCTGGCGCACCTGGTGCACCATGCGCCCGAGCGATTCGCTCATCGCGTACTGCGAGCGCAGCAGATCGCCAAACTCGTCGCCGCGCGTGACCGCGCCCTGGGCGCTCAGGTCGCCCGCAGCAATCTTGGCCGCCAGGTCGTTGGCCTGCGCCAGAGGGCGCTGGATGCTGCCGATCAGGTAATAGGCCCCGGCGATGATGGCCGCCAGCAGCACGGCCACGGCCACGGCCGCGATCTTCACGGTGAGCATGCGGGACGCGGCCATCTCGGCAAGGCGCGCCTCGGCCGTGCTCTGCTGCAGCTCCACAAAGTCGCGCAGGGTCTTGATGTAAGCGGCCACGGCCGGGTTGTAGGTCTGCTTGACCAGGGTCACGGCCTCGTCGGCCTTGCCATCGGCCTTTAGCTGGCGGGCCTTGCCGCGCAGGTCGATCATGGTCTTGCGCGCCTCGGCAATCTTGGCCATCTGCGCCTTGTCGGCATCGGACAAGGCCAGGCTCTCCAGCGATTTCTGCACCTCGGTGATCTGCGCCGAGGTGGCGGCAATCACGTCCTTGAACTCGGCCTCGACTGCCGGATCGCTGCTCACGATCATCGCCTGGGTGCGCGCGGCATTGGTCTCCGTCAGACCCGCCCAGCGGATCGCGGTGCTCACGCGGGTCTGCATCTCGCGCGACACAACATCGGCCTCGGCCTGCACCTTGGCCGACCGGTAGGCAGAAAAACCCACCACCCCGGCCAGCATGACCACGATAAAAATGACGGCGAGCCACAGCTTCTGGGCGATGCGGATGCGTTTGAACATGATGGTCTCCTGTCGTTATGGGCGGCCCTGGCACCTGGATGCCTTGGTGCCTGCTTGTCTGGCTGGCGGGCCCGGAAATTGGCGGCCTCACCGCTCCCGACCCCACCGGCATGCGCGGGATCCGGGCGAGCGGCCACAGGCCAGCACAGACATTCGCTTACATATGGTGCGCCTGATCGGGCATTTCGTCCAATCCGTAGCAACCCGTGGAAACCGCAGCCCATGAAAAAAGCCACCCGGAGGTGGCTTCTTCGTCAGGCCTGGGGCTTACTCCACCCGCGTCACCGCTGTGGGCTTGAAGCCCAGGTCCGCCGCCTTGCCCTTTCGGCCGCGTGCGGCACGGGCATTGTTCAGGCTGCGGATCTCCAGCGTCTCATCCCGCTGCTTGCCGCCCCGGCCCACGCCGTCCAGGCGAATGCTGCGGGTGTAGGCCGCCGCGCCTGCCAACTGGTCCTTGTCTTCCAGGTCGATCAGCATCAGCCCCCGGCCGCCGTTGGCCATGGTTTTCAGCTCGGTGATCTCGAACGTGAGGATGCGTCCGCCCGTGGACGCGCAGGCCACATGCGTGGCGGGCACCACCGGCTTGCTGCCTGTGCTGCCTGCGGCGTGCGAAGGCACGCACACGGTTTCGCCCTCGCCCAGGGTAATGAAGGCCTTGCCGCCCTTCTGGCGCGACACCATGTTCTCCACCGCCGCCAGGAAGCCGTAGCCGCCCGAATTGGACAGCAGCAGCGAGGCGTTGGCGGGCCCCGCAAAGTAGTGCAGCAGCTGCGTGCCGGCTTCCAGCTCAATCAGCGTGGTCACCGGCTGGCCGTCGCCGCGTGCGCCGGGCAGCAGCGACACCGCCACCGAATAGACGCGGCCGTTGCTGCCAAAGGCCAGCAGGGTATCGACCGTGCGGCACTCGAACGTGCCGTACAACCCGTCGCCCGCCTTGAAGGCAAAGCTGGCGGCCTCGTGACCATGGCCGGTGCGGGCGCGTACCCAGCCTTTTTGCGAGACGACCACCGTCACCGGCTCGTCCACCACCTTGACTTCGGCCACAGCCTTCTTTTCGGCCTGGATGAGTGTGCGGCGTGCGTCGGCAAAGGTCTTGGCGTCGGCCTCGATCTCCTTGACCATGGTGCGGCGCAGCGAGCCGGGGTTGTTCAGGATGTCTTCGAGCTTGCCCTGGCTTTCGCGCAGTTCTTTCAGCTCCTGCTCAATCTTGATGGCTTCGAGCCGCGCAAGCTGGCGCAGGCGGATTTCGAGGATGTCCTCGGCCTGGCGGTCGCTGAGGTTGAAGCGTGCAATCAACGCGGCCTTGGGGTCCTCGGCCTGGCGGATGATGGCAATCACCTCGTCGATGTTGAGCAGCACCAGCTGCCGCCCTTCGAGGATGTGGATGCGGTCCAGCACCTTGTTCAGCCGGTGCTGGCTGCGGCGGGTGATAGTGGTCTGGCGGAAGGCGATCCACTCTTCCAGCATCTGTCGCAGCGACTTCTGCACCGGCTTGCCGTCCAGGCCCACCATGGTGAGGTTGATGGGCGCCGAGGTCTCCAGGCTGGTGTGGGCCAGCAGCGCGGTGATCAGCTCCTGCTGCGGGGTCTTGCCGGTCTTGGGCTCGAACACCAGGCGCACGGGCGCGTCCTTGCTCGACTCGTCGCGCACCACATCCAGCACAGCCAGCATGCTGGCCTTCAGCTGCGTCTGCTCCTGCGTCAACGCCTTCTTGCCCGCCTTGACCTTGGGGTTGGTGATTTCTTCAATCTCTTCCAGCACCTTCTGCGTGCTCACGCCCGGCGGCAGTTCGTTGACCACCAGTTGCCACTGGCCGCGCGCCAAGTCTTCGATCTTCCAGCGCGCGCGCACCTTGAGGCTGCCACGGCCCGTGCGGTAGGCGTCCGCAATGTCGCCGGGGCTGCTGATGATCTGGCCGCCGCCGGGGTAGTCGGGTCCGGGCACGATGGCCAGCAGCTCGTCCTGGCTCAGCGAGGGCGTCTTGATGAGCGCCACACACGCATCGGCAATCTCGCGCAGGTTGTGGCTGGGGATTTCGGTGGCCAGGCCCACGGCGATGCCGCTGGCGCCATTGAGCAACGCAAACGGCAGGCGAGCGGGCAGCTGGCGCGGCTCCTCCGTGCTGCCGTCGTAGTTGGGCATGAAATCGACCGTGCCTTCGTCGATTTCGTCGAGCAGCAGGCTGGTGATGCGCGACAGGCGCGCTTCGGTGTAGCGCATGGCGGCGGCGCCGTCGCCGTCGCGGCTGCCGAAGTTGCCCTGGCCGTCGATCAGGGGGTAGCGCTGGGCAAAGTCCTGCGCCATGCGCACCAGCGCGTCGTAGGCCGACTGGTCGCCGTGGGGGTGGAAGCGACCCAGCACATCGCCCACCACACGGGCGCTCTTGACCGGCTTGGCGGCAGTATTACGCGTGGGGCCGCTGTAGCCCAGGCCCATGCGGTCCATCGAATACAGGATGCGCCGCTGCACGGGCTTGAGGCCGTCGCACACATCGGGTAATGCACGGCCCTTGACGACCGAGAGCGCGTATTCGAGGTAGGCGCGCTGGGCGTAGCCCGCCAGGCCCAGGGAGTCGCCCCCGTCATCGCCTGCGGTCGTGAAATCAAGAGTGGGTTGGTCGCTCATTCGTTAGCGCTCATTCGTTCGGAATCGTCGGTAAGGGTTCAAACGCGGTCTGCGGCGCGTTGCGGGTCTGTGCCACCTGGGTGGGCGGCAGGTTGCCCCGGTTTTGCGCGCCGCCCGACAGCTCCATGCGCACACGGCCCGGCAGGGCGCGTTGTGTCTGCACGGGTGCTGGCGGCTTGAGCTGGGCATACAGGCCCAGCACGGTGCGCACATAGTTCTGGGTTTCCTTGAAGGCCGGGACCTGGTTGCCCGCCTTTTGCACGGCGCCCTCGCCCGCGTTGTAGGCAGCCACGGCCAGGTCCATGCGGCCGGGGAACAGGTCCAGCAGATGCCGCAAATAGCGGGTGCCGGTGGGCACGTTCACGGCGGGGTCGGCCAGCTTTTGCTCCACCGTGCGCTTCTTGTCCGCACTCACGCCAAAGCGGCTGGCCGTGGCGGGCATCACCTGCATCAGGCCGATGGCGCCCTTGGGCGACACGGCGGTGGCGTCAAAGCCGGATTCAGTGGCGATCACGGCCTGCAGCAGCTCGTAATCCACACCGTGCTGAGTGGATGCAGCGCGCAGGTGGTGCTTGACGCGCTTGTAGTCGGGCGCAATGTCAAAAAACGCCAGCAGGCGCGCGCCCGCTGCAGGCAGCGCATAAGGCATGGGCGACGCATTGGCCGGTGCATCGCGGGTGGAGTCAAAGTCATTGCCCCGGAAAAACAGCTGGTAGCGCGCATCGACCTGCTCGGCCGCAAAGTGCGTCACGCCGCGCTCGTCCACATGCGCCCACAGGTCTGCATGGGCGAATTGCTGCACAAAACATAGCAACAAACCCAATACAGATGCGCGGAAAGCACTGTTTTTATTCATATTTTTGCCACAGACAGCCAGTGGAGGCGTCGGTTCGGTCACACCTTCCTAGATGTCGATCTCGACCGCGTCGCCATGCAGCTCCATCAGCTCGCGGCGCGCGGCGGCTTCGCCCTTGCCCATGAGCTTGGTGATGAGGCCTTCGGTGGCGGCAAAGTCCATGTCGCCCAGCTGCACGGGCAGCAGGCGGCGGGTGTCGGGGTTGAGCGTGGTTTCCCACAGCTGCTCGGCGTTCATCTCGCCCAGACCCTTGAAGCGGCTGATCTGGCATTTCTCGCGGGGCACGCCGTCTTTTTCGGCCTTGTCCAGGATGGCGGCCAGCTCGCCGTCATCCAGCGCATACATCTTGACGGCGGGCTTCTTGCCCCGGGCGGGCACGTCCACGCGGAACAGCGGCGGGCGCGCCACGTAGATGTGGCCGGCTTCGATGAGCTTGGGGAAGTGGCGGAAGAACAGCGTGAGCAGCAGCACCTGGATGTGCGAGCCGTCCACGTCCGCGTCGGACAGGATGCAGACCTTGCCGTAGCGCAGGCCGCTCAGGTCGGGCGTGTCATTGGGGCCGTGCGGGTCCACGCCAATCGCCACCGAGATGTCATGGATCTCGTTGTTGGCAAACAGGCGGTCGCGCTCCACCTCCCAGGTGTTGAGCACCTTGCCGCGCAGCGGCAGGATGGCCTGGCTTTCCTTGTCGCGGCCCATCTTGGCGCTGCCGCCGGCCGAGTCGCCCTCGACCAGGAACACTTCGTTGTGCGCGGTGTCGCGGCTCTCGCAGTCGGTGAGCTTGCCGGGCAAAACGGCCACGCCGGAGCCCTTGCGCTTTTCGACCTTCTGGCCCGCCTTCTGGCGCGTCTGCGCGGCCTTGATGGCCAGCTCGGCGAGCTTCTTACCGTATTCAACGTGCTGGTTGAGCCACAGTTCGAGCGCGGGGCGTACAAAGCCGCTGACCAGGCGCACCGCGTCACGCGAGTTCAGGCGTTCCTTGATCTGGCCCTGGAACTGTGGGTCCAGCACCTTGGCCGACAGCACATAGCTGGCGCGCGCGAACACGTCTTCGGGCAGCAGCTTGACACCCTTGGGCAGCAGGCTGTGCAGCTCGATGAAGCTCTTGACGGCGTTGAACAGGCCGTCGCGCAGGCCGCTTTCGTGCGTGCCACCCGCGCTGGTGGGAATCAGGTTGACGTAGCTCTCGCGCATGGGCTGGCCGTCTTCGGTGAAGGCCACAGCCCAGGCGGCGCCTTCGCCCTCGGCAAAACTTTCGTTGTTGCGGTCGGCAAAACCCTCGCCCTCAAACAACGGGATCACCGGGTCGCCGTTCAGCGTCTGCATCAGGTAGTCGCGCAGGCCGCCCTTGTACTGCCAGGTTTGTGTGTCGCGCGTCTTTTCATTGACCAACTGCACCGTCACGCCCGGCATCAGCACCGCCTTGCTGCGCAGCAGGTGGGTGAGTTCGCCCATGGGCAGGGCGCTGGATTCGAAATACTTCGCGTCGGGCCACACGCGCACCGAGGTGCCCTGCTTGCGCTCGCCCGCCTCCAGCGGGCGGGCCACCAGGGGCTCGATCACATCACCGGCCGCAAACACCAGGCGCGCCACCTTGCCCTCGCGGTAGCTGGTGGCTTCCAGCCGAGTGGCCAGCGCGTTGGTGACTGACACACCCACGCCATGCAGGCCGCCGGAGAAGCTATAGGCGCCGCCCTTGCCCTTGTCGAACTTGCCCCCCGCGTGCAGGCGGGTGAACACCAGCTCGATCACCGGTGCGTTTTCCTCGGGGTGCATACCGTAGGGGATGCCCCGGCCATCGTCTTCGACGCTCACCGAGCCATCGGCATGCAGGGTGACGCGGATCTTCTTGCCATACCCGGCGAGCGCCTCGTCGGCGGCGTTGTCCAGCACCTCCTGGATGATGTGCAGGGGGTTGTCGGTGCGGGTGTACATGCCCGGGCGCTGCTTGACGGGCTCCAGGCCCTTGAGCACGCGGATCGAACCTTCGGAATATTCGCTGGCGGATGCAGAAGACGGTTTGGCAGACATAGCGGCGGATTGTAGTGCGGCAGGCGCGGCGAAGCTGGATAAAAAACCAGTTATTGGCAACCCTTACGGCGACTGTATTGGTCGCGGGTGTATCAGCGCGTTTCACGCAATCTGGCTACATTCCTGCGCATGCATATGAATACTCCCAAACTGTCCATGTTCCAGGTGCTGGCCTGCGGTGCGGCCATCGTGACACTGTCCATGGGCATCCGCCATGGCTTTGGCCTGTGGCTGCTGCCCATCACGCAAGAGATGGGCTGGACGCGCCAGTCGTTCGCGCTGGCCATCGCCATCCAGAACCTGTCCTGGGGCCTGATCGGCATTTTTGCGGGCATGGTGGCCGACCGGTTTGGTGCGTTCCGCGTGCTCATGGGCGGTGCCGTGCTGTATGGCCTGGGCCTGGCAGGCATGGCGCTGTCGCCCACGCCCACGCTGTTTGCACTGACGGCAGGCGTGCTGATTGGCGCCGCGCAGGCGGGCACCACCTATGCCGTGATCTATGGCGTGCTGGGGCGGCAGATTGCGCCCGAAAAGCGCTCCTGGGCCATGGGTGTGGCGGCGGCCGCGGGCTCGTTCGGGCAGTTCCTGATGGTGCCGGTCGAAGGCTGGCTCATCGCGGGTCTGGGCTGGCAGCAGGCGCTGCTGGTGCTGTCGATGGCCGTGTTGCTCATCGTGCCCCTGGCCTTTGGACTGCGCGAGCCGGGCTTCCAGGGCGTGGCGCCGGTGAAGCGCGAGCAAACCATCTTGCAGGCGCTGGGCGAGGCCTTCCGCTACCCCAGCTTCAACCTGCTGATGGCGGGCTACTTTGTGTGTGGCTTCCAGGTGGTGTTCATCGGCGTGCACATGCCCAGCTACCTCAAGGACCATGGCCTGTCGCCCCAGGTGGCCAGCTATGCGTTGGCGCTGATCGGGCTGTTCAATGTGTTCGGCACCTATATTGCAGGCGCGCTGGGTCAGCGCATGCCCAAGCGCCACATCCTTGCCTTCATTTACTTTGCCCGCGCGGTGGCGATCAGCATCTTCTTGCTGGTGCCGCTGTCACCACTGTCGGTGTACGTGTTCTCGGCGGTGATGGGCGCGCTGTGGTTGTCCACCGTGCCCCCTACCAACGCGACCATTGCGCAGATCTTTGGCGTGCAGCACCTGTCGATGCTGGGCGGCTTTGTGTTCTTCAGCCACCAGATCGGCAGCTTCCTGGGGGTGTGGCTGGGCGGCTATCTGTATGACGCCACGGGCAATTACGATATCGTCTGGTACATCGCCATCGGCCTGGGCGTGTTTGCCGGGCTGGTGAACCTGCCCGTCAAGGAAAGCCCCATCCAGCGTTCCGCCCCGCAGCCCGCCTGACCGGACCGCCTGATTGACCCACCATGCACCAACCATCTCCGCCCCCCACACCTCGGTCGCGCGCCCTGCGCTGGCTGGGCGGGGCCGTGGCCGTGTTGCTGTGCCTGGCGGTGTTTGGCATGTACACCATGCCCGAGTTCATGGTGATGCTCGCCGACCAGATGTGGGCCTGTTTCTGACGGCCACATCGGGTGATTTCAAGGCTTTTTTGGGCCTTTGCGCGCGCTGAAAAAGCCTTTATAGCTATAAATTAAATAGCACCATGCATGGCACTGAAGCTCCCTCCGCATGGGTCCGACGCTGGGCCCACCTGATTCCCCCCGGCAGCACGGTGCTGGACGTGGCCTGTGGCGCGGGCCGCCACCTGCGCTGGCTGCGCAGCCTGGGGCACCCGGTGGTGGGCGTGGACCGATCCGCCGAGGCCCTGGCCGCCTGCGACGGCCTGGGCGAGCTGCTGCTGGCAGACATCGAGAACGGGCCCTGGCCCCTGGCAGGGCGCCAGTTTGGCGCCGTGGTGGTCACCAACTACCTTTGGCGGCCGCTGCTGCCCACCATCGTGGACAGCGTCGCCGCCGGTGGCGTGCTGGTCTACGAGACCTTTGCCCTGGGTAACGAAACCGTGGGGCGCCCTGCGCGGCCCGAGTTCCTGCTCGCACCCGGCGAGCTGCTGGGCGCCTGCCAGGGGCTGCGCGTGGTGGCCTACGAAGACGGGTTCCTGGACGAACCCGCGCGTTTTGTGCAACGCATCACGGCCGTGCGGGAACTCCCGCGGCCTGGCGAGCCTTCCCGGCATCTTTTGTCCATCGCGGCTAGTTAGAATGCCCTTTTACCGTTTTTCACTGCGGACATGACCTCTTCCTCCGTGCCTCTTACCGGCAGCATCGTCGCCCTCGTCACCCCCATGCACGCGGACGGCAGCGTGGACTACCCCACCCTGCGCAAACTGATCGACTGGCATATCGCCGAAGGCACCGACTGCATCGGCGTGGTGGGCACCACGGGCGAATCGCCGACGGTCAATGTCGAAGAGCACTGCGAGATCATCCGCGTAGCCGTCGAGCAGGCCGCCAAGCGCGTGCCCATCATGGCCGGCTGCGGCGCCAACTCCACCGCTGAAGCCATCGAGCTGGCCAAGTTCGCCAAGAAGGTCGGCGCCGACAGCCAACTGCAGGTCGTGCCTTACTACAACAAGCCCACGCAAGAGGGCCAGTACCAGCATTTCAAGGCGATTGCCGAAGCCACGGGCGACCTGCCCATCGTGCTGTACAACGTGCCCGGCCGCTCGGTGGCCGATATGCAGCACGACACCGTGCTGCGCCTGGCCCAGGTGCCCGGCGTGATCGGCATCAAGGAAGCCACCGGCAACATCGAACGCGCCCAGTGGCTGATCCGTGACGTTCCCCAGGGCTTTGGCGTGTATTCGGGCGACGACCCGACCGCCGTGGCCCTGATGCTGTGCGGCGGCCACGGCAACATCAGCGTGACGGCCAACGTGGCCCCGCGCCTGATGCACGAACTGTGTGTGGCCGCCCTGGCAGGCGATGCACGCCGCGCCATGGAAATCCAGTTCAAGCTGATGCCCGTGCACAAGAACCTGTTCGTCGAAGCCAACCCCATCCCGGTCAAGTGGGCCATGGCCCGCATGGGCCTGTGTGGTGGCACCATGCGCCTGCCCATGACGCCGCTGACCAGTGGCAACGAAGCCGTTGTCGAAGCTGCACTGCGCAGCAGCGGCCTGCTGGCCTGATCCAACCCGGGCCACGCCCGGCTCCCTGAGACACTTCTTCCCGAGGATTTCCGCGTGAAAGCTGCTACCACCCGCCTGAGCCTGCTGGCCCTCGCCATGGCCCTGTCCGCCTGCGCCGCCCTCGAAGGCGACAAGATCGACTACAAGAGCGCCGCCAAGGGCTCGACCCTGGAAGTCCCGCCTGACCTGACACAGCTGTCGCGCGATTCGCGCTATGCCGTGCCAGGTGGCCCGGTATCGGCCGCCGCCCTGCAGGCGGGCCAGGCCGCGCAGCCCTCCGGCACGGCCAACGCCGCCGCCCTGCAGCTGGGCGATGTGCGCATCGAGCGCGACGGCAACCAGCGCTGGCTGGTGGTCAACCGCCCCGCCGACAAGCTCTGGGAGCCCGTGCGCGACTTCTGGCAGGAAAACGGCTTCAACCTGACCCAGGCCGAGTCCAACGTCGGCATCATGGAAACCGACTGGGCCGAAAACCGCGCCAAGCTGCCGCAGGACTTCATCCGCTCCACGCTGGGCAAGATGCTGGATTCGCTGTACTCCACCGGCGAACGCGACAAGTTCCGTACCCGCCTGGAGCGCAATGCCAATGGCGGCACCGAGATCTACATCAGCCACCGCGGCATGATCGAGGTCTATGGCACCACCACCAAGGACAACACGGTGTGGCAGCCCCGCGCCTCCGACCCGGAGCTGGAAACCGAATTCCTGCGCCGCCTGATGGTCAAGCTGGGCGTGAGCCAGGAGCAATCCCGCGCCATTGCCGCCGCCCCGGCGCCGCGCGCGCAGACAGCGCGCATGGCCACCGTCAACAACCAGCCAGTGGTGCAGCTGGACGAGGGCTTCGACCGCGCATGGCGCCGCGTGGGCCTGGCGCTGGACCGCACCGGCTTCACGGTGGAAGACCGCAACCGCAACGAAGGCACGTACTTCGTGCGTTATGTGGCCCCCAACGCCGACAAGAAGGAACCCGGCTTCTTCGGCAAGCTGTTCAGCAGCTCCTCGGCCGCCACACCTCCGCTCAAGTACCGCATCGTGGTGCGCAGCCAGGGTGAGTCCACCACCGTGTCCGTGCTCAACGCAGCAGGCGCCCCCGAAACCTCGGCCAATGCCGAGCGCATCGTGCGCGTGATCACCGACGACCTGAAGTAACAAACCAGGGCGCTCCCACACCACCACCCTGCCCTGGGCTCCCGGCCCCTGGCAGGGTGTGTTTTTTGAAGCCGCCGTCCGCCCCCGCCCACCACTATTCCATGCTGCGCTTCAAGAATCTGGGCAGCGGCAGCACGGGCAACGCCACCGTGGTCGAAGGCTGCAGCGGTGGGCACACCCACCGCCTGCTGATCGACTGCGGGTTCGGCATCCGCCAGCTGCAAGCCCGGCTGGCCCAGGCCCATCTGCAGCCTGAAGACCTCGACGCCGTTTTCATCACCCATGAACACTCCGACCACATCGGCTGCGCCCAGGCCCTGGCCGTGCGCTACCGCATTCCGGTGTGGATGAGCGAAGGCACCCATGCAGCCCTGGGGTTCCCGGACTTCGACGGCTTGCTGCATGTCGCGCGTGACATGCAAGCCGTGGACCTGGGCAGCTTCCAGGCCCTGCCCTTCACGGTGCCCCACGACGCCCGAGAGCCGCTGCAGCTGCGCTGCTCCGACGGCAACGCCCACCTGGCCGTGCTGACCGACCTGGGGCACGCCAGTGTCCATGTGCTGGAGCAGCTCCAAGGCTGCCATGCCCTCCTGATCGAGGCCAATCACGACCCCGGCCTGCTGCAGGCCTCGCGCTATCCGCCCTTTCTGAAGCGCAGGGTGGGCGGCCCCTACGGCCACCTGGCCAACGCCGCCACGGCCGAGATCCTGCGCGCGGTGCAACACGCGGGCCTGGGACAGGTGGTGGCCGCCCACCTGAGCGCACAAAACAATGCCCCTCGCCTCGCGCAAGAGGCCCTTGCCGCAGCACTGGGTTGGCTGGCCGAGGACATCATCGTGGCCAGCCCCACCCAGGGGACCGACTGGCTGGGCGTGGGCGATAGCGCCCCGAGCCGCTGACCAGGCTTGGCCAGGGGCGGTCAATCCCCCACCACAGACAACAAAAGCAAAAAAAAGCCCCGGACCTTGCGGTGCGGGGCCGTGACACAGGCCGACACAGGGTCAGCCCGGAGCCTGCAGCGATTTACTTGGCTGCGGAAGCGCCGGTAGCGGCGGTGGCAGCAGCGTCAGCAGCGGCCTTGGCAGCGTCGGCAGCTGGAGCAGCGGCGGCGTCAGCAGCAGGAGCGGCGGCAGGGGCTGCAGCTGCGTCGGAAGCGGCAGGAGCGGCTGGTTCGGCGGCAGGAGCGGGCGCAGCGGCAGGAGCTTCCACGGGTGCGGGAGCAGGTGCTGGAGCGGGCTCTTCCTTCTTGCCACAAGCGGCGAGTGCAGCAGCAGCGATCAGGGCGGCCAGAACGAGAGAGTTCTTCATTTCGATTTTCCTAGTTGGACAGACAGAATCTTGAAAAGCCACGGCGTCAGGCCCTCGGAAGCCCTGGTACGCATTGGCACAAAGCGTTGATTTGCACCTTTTTGGCGCAACCATTGATTATATTGATTTTTAGTCAATACTGACTAACACTGACGAAAGCTTTACACCAGCTTGACTTCGCGCATGGGACGCGAAGCCGTGGTGGCCTTGCCACACAGCAGCCCGCCCTGCCCGCCCCATCCGGGCTGCTTGCAACGCGGCGGTCTACAGGCCCAGCGTGGTCGAGGGAAACCCAGGGGTGCTCTTGCTGCGCACCCATTCATTGAGCGACTCCCGCAACAGCACCCGGCGATCGGGCTCGCTGCCCGACACCCCCACGCAGCGCTCCGGGTCAAGCCGGTGCATGACCCACTGCGGCGACCACAGAGCGCTGGGCAGGTCCAGGGGGTCGGCCGCCGGGCTGCGGCGGCAAGTGATGATGTGGTCCCAGGTGCCGCGCCAGCGCACAAACCGGGCATGGCGCCGGATCACGTCGTCATAGCTGCAGGCCAGCATGGTGAAACGTCGGCCGCTGTGGGCCCAGGCCTGCAGGGATTCGACCACGCCGCGCTCGCCCAGCGGCCAGTCGTGGAAATGGGCATCGCTGATCACAATCTCCTGCCAGCCATCCCGCGCCGCCGTGGCGAAGGCATCGCGCACCATCTGCTGGAACGCGTCCCGGCCACTGAACCGCCCGGTGGGCAGGTCGTGCAGAGGCTCGGGCGAAGGGGCTGCCATATCGGTCATCACGGACTCCTGATCAGTGGCTGCCCGTCCAGACATGGGCCCAGCCTGCATCGCACCAGGAGGACAGCAGCTCCAGCGCATCGTCGCTAGCGCGGGCCAGCTCGCGCGCCGTCAGCTGGCGCTCGTCAGCCAGACGCCGCATCAGCGTGGCATCGCGCCCGGCGGCGCGGTAGCTTTCGCCATTGATGAAGATGTGCTGCGCGTCGTACATCATGCGGCTCTTGCGGTCCAGGCGCACGCCTTCCAGCATCACGCCCGCATCCCCGGGCTCGAACCACACGCTGGGCTTTGGCTCGGTGAGGTATTCACCGAGCGCGCGCTCCAACACCAGGGGCTGTGCCAACGCGCGGGCGAGCGCCTCGCGCGCAAACTCATACAACCCTGCCGGAATGTGAGCAGGCTGCGCAACGGCCTCCTGGCCAGCATCCCGATAGAGCAGCGGTTTGTCCTCGTCGGCATCCCCGGCATCTTCCGCCAGACGCACCAGCAGTTCCTGGGCCAGCTCTGCACGCGCCGGGGCACGGAAACCGATGGAATAGGTCATGCACTCACCTTCGGCAATGCCGTCATGGGCATAGCGTGGCGGCAAGTACAGCATATCGCCCGGCTCCAGCACAAACTCTTCTTCCGGTTCGAACTGCGCCAGCACCTTGAGGGGAATGTCGTCGCGCAGCGTCAAGTCCTTCTGGCGGCCAATGCGCCAGCGGCGCTTGCCATGGGCCTGCAGCAGAAAGACGTCGTAGCTGTCGAAATGCGGCCCCACGCCACCGCCATTGCTGGCATAGCTGATCATGAGATCGTCCAGCCGCGCCTCGGGCACAAAACGAAACTGCTGCATCAGCGCATGGACCGCATCGTTGTGCAGATCCACCCCTTGCACCAGCAAGGTCCAGTCGGGTTGCTGCAATGCAGGCAACGCACGGCGGTTGAAGGGGCCGTGGCGCAGCTTCCAGGTACCCTTGACCAATTGCACCAGGCGCGACTCCACGCCTTCCTGGGCAGCCAGAGCAAACAGCTCGGAACGCAACACGGGCGGCGCAAACCGGGGGATGGCCTGGCGCACCAGCAGCGGCTTTTTCTGCCAGTGGCGGCGCATGAATTGCGCGGGGGTGAGGCCACCGAGCAGGGAAAGGGGTTGCTGGATATCCATGGAAAAACAGGGCCCCTGGGCGGGGCGGTTGGTCAAACTGCGACAATTCTCCTATGGAAATTACCCAACAATGTGTGGTCGCTCTGACCTGGACGCTCAAGGACACGCTGGGCGAAGAATTGGATGTGCTCGATGAGCCCGTGGAGTTTTTGGTCGGCGGCGACGATCTCCTGCCCCGCATCGAAGAGGCGCTGCAAGGCCACGGCCCTGGTGCCAGCCTGGCGCTGCACCTCGAACCCGAGGATGCGTTTGGCGACTTCAACGACCAGCTGCTGTTCCTGGAACCCCGTGCGTTGTTCCCCGCAGAAATCGAAGAAGGCATGACGTTTGACGGGATGGCCCTGCCGGAAGGCTGCAACCCGGATGCCCCCCGCACCGCGCTCTACACCGTGGCTGAGATCTACCCTGAACATGTGGTTCTGGACGGCAACCACCCTCTGGCGGGCATCGCCCTGCGCCTGCAGCTCACCGTACAGGCCGTACGCGAAGCCACCGAGGAAGAAATTGGCCGCGGCACAGCCGGTACGGGCTTCTTTCGCGTGCAACCCCAGGCGCCCGGCAGCTCAATGCTGCACTGAGCCTCCTGCGGCAAGGCTCCCATAAGTACACGGGCGCTCTGAAGAAATTCACAGCGCCCGTTTTCCTTCAGCCCTTCAACTCAAAGGCGCGAGATCTGGCCGTTGTACAGGCGCACGCGGTCACCAATGCGCAAATCGCCTGGGCTGCTCACGTCGTACACGCGGTAGCCACCCTGGTCCAGGTGGATGGACAGGCGGTAACCCTGCACGTACTCCTGGTTGTTGCGCCCCTCAATGGCGTTGCCAGCCACGGCGCCGCCGAGCACGCCCACCGCCGTGGCGGCCGCACGGCCCGAGCCCTTGCCCACCTGGTTGCCCAGGACACCGCCAACCACGGCACCGAGCACGGCCCCTGCGCCAGAGGTTTGCCCCTGAGAGCGCCCCTGCATCACCTCGATGTTCGACACGCGGCCATACTCGGTACCCACTGGGTTGTTGGGGTAGGCCGGTGCGGTCTGGTAGCCGCTGGAATAGCCCCCCGAATACTGGGGAGCGGGCGCCGGGCGGTTGTGGCCACAGGCGGCCAAAGATCCAGCCAGGACAACCACGCCAGCAATGGCGAGAGGGCGGCGGGTGAATTGCAGCATTTCAATCTCCTGAAGTCATGAGAGCCAGTCCGGGGCAAACTGCCAAAGCTACATACACAGCAGGCACCCCAGACACATGGTTGATTGGAACAACGCGGCAGGGTTCTGCCGCGTAGACACATGGCCCCATGCCGTGTCGGTAACAGAGACGCAAAAAAGTAAGCGCCGTCTTACAAATGCCGCGCCAACCCGGTGGCGCCGTGGACGTCAGGCCTTGCCCGTCGAGCCGTAGCCGCCTTCACCCCGCTCGGTGGCCTCAAACTCGGTGACGATGTTGAACTGCGCCTGCACCACCGGCACGATGACCAGTTGGGCCAGGCGCTCCATGGGCTCCAGCGTGAAGGCCACATTGCTGCGGTTCCAGGCGCTCACCATGAGCTGCCCCTGGTAGTCGCTGTCGATCAAACCCACGAGGTTGCCCAGCACGATGCCATGCTTGTGACCCAGGCCGGAGCGCGGCAGGATCAGGGCGGCGTACCCCGGGTCCTTGATGTAGACGGATATGCCGGTGGGCACCAGTTGCCATGCATTGGGCTGCAAGGTGAGCGGCGCATCAAGGCAGGCCCGCAAGTCCAGCCCAGCGCTGCCGGGCGTGGCATAGGTGGGCAATTGGTCCGCCATGCGCGGATCCAGAATCTTCACGTCAATCTTCACGGTTGTTTCTTCTTTCCAGTTGTGCGCTGCTGGGCCACTTGCCGCAGACGCTCCTGCAAGGGTTCCACGCCTGACGCGACCCCGGGGGCTGCGGATGATAGGGCCTTGGGAGCCACTTCCATCAAACGCCCCAGCCCCCACCAGATGGCCGCCATGACCGCCAGCCCCGGCAAAGACCCTTGGCTGAACATGAACAACGCCACCCCGTGCAACGCAATCAACACCAGCAGCACGGCGCGCACCGCACGCACAACACCCAGCAAAGGCTTCAGAACCAGCGCGAGATCCGGCGGAACCGACTGGGACACCGGGCGCCCCCCAGCTGCCGCAGCGGGCTTCTGGGCGGCAGTGGAGCCAGGCGCTGGAGTCTGCGTGCCTCGGACAGGTGCTGGCGCAGTCAGCCGCTCCACATAACGCGCAAAGTCGCCATCGGGCGGCGTGTCCCATTCAGGCTTGGTAGCACCAGTCTTCATACAGCCTCCCGGCAAAGACCCCTACGACCCCAAAGGCGGCAATCGCGCCGCAATCTCCCCCATCAGCTGCTGGGCCAGCACGCGTTTGGAGGCCCGGGGCAGCTCGCGGTGCCCCTGAGCGTCCACCAGCAACAAGGCATTGTCATCCTGCCCGAAGGTGGCCGGGCCGATGTTGCCCACCAGCAGGGGCACCCCCTTGCGCACGCGCTTGGCCGTGGCGTGGGCCAGCAGGTCATGGCTTTCGGCCGCAAAGCCCACGCAGAACAGGTCGCCCTGCAGGGCATGTGATGACTTGGCCACCGTGGCCAGGATGTCCGGGTTCTCGACAAACTCCAGGCTCGGTGTCTGGCCTGAGCCGTCTTTCTTGATCTTCTGTGAGGACTGGCTGGCAGGCCGCCAATCCGCCACGGCAGCCGTGGCAATGAACACCGACGCCGCCTGCACATTCCGCTGCACGGCCGCCAGCATCTCCTGGGCCGACTGCACATTCACACGCTGCACCCCACGGGGCGTAGGCACATGCACGGGCCCGGCCACCAGTGTGACATCTGCGCCCGCCTCGCGGGCGGCACGCGCAATCGCAAAGCCCATTTTTCCGCTCGACAGGTTGGTGATGCCCCGCACCGGGTCGATGGCTTCAAAGGTGGGGCCCGCCGTCACCAGCACCCGGCGCCCGGCCAGCGTCTTGGGGGTGAAGAAGGCGATCAGCTCCTCCAGCAGCTCCTCGGGCTCCAGCATGCGGCCATCGCCCGTTTCGCCGCAGGCCTGGTCGCCATTGCCCACGCCCAGCACCACGGCACCATCTTGCGCCACCTGGGCCAGGTTGCGCCGGGTGGCAGGATGGGCCCACATTTCGCGGTTCATCGCCGGGGCCAGCAGCAGGGGCACCGATTGCGCCGGGCGGGCCAGGCACAACAGGCTGAGCAACTCGTCCGCCCGCCCCTGTACCAGCCGCGCGATGAAATCTGCGCTGCAGGGCGCAATCAGGATCGCATCGGCCTCACGGCTCAGGTTGATGTGGGGCATGTTGTTCGGCTCACGGGCATCCCATTGCGAGCCATACACGGTGCGGCCCGACAGGGCCTGCATGGTCACCGGCGTGATGAATTGCGCGGCCGCTTCGGTCATCACCACCTGCACGGTGGCCCCTTCCTTGATGAGCTGGCGGCACAGATCGGCTGCCTTGTAGCAAGCCACGCCCCCACTCAGACCCAGAACAATGTGTTTGCCAGCAAGCTCATTCATGGGGCGAATTTAGCAGACGGGGGTGACCCTCCCCCCGGGGGTGTCGCCGGGGTGCCATCTATAATCCCAATTTCCCACCACCAAAAAAGACATGACCAAATTTGTCTTCGTCACCGGCGGTGTGGTGTCTTCCCTCGGTAAGGGAATCGCCTCAGCCTCCCTTGCCGCGATCCTCGAATCGCGGGGACTCAAAGTCACCCTCATCAAGCTTGACCCCTACATCAACGTAGACCCGGGCACCATGTCGCCGTTCCAGCACGGCGAGGTGTTTGTGACCGACGACGGCGCAGAAACCGACCTGGATCTGGGCCACTATGAGCGTTTCATCGAAACGCGCATGAAGAAAACCAACAACTTCACCACGGGCAAGATTTACCAGTCTGTGCTGGAGAAGGAGCGTCGCGGCGACTACCTGGGCAAGACCGTGCAGGTCATTCCCCATGTCACCAACGAAATCCAGGAATTCATCAAGCGCGGCGCCGGCATCGGCACGCCCGATGCCGTGGATGTGGCCATCGTCGAGATCGGCGGCACCGTGGGCGACATCGAATCGCTGCCCTTCCTCGAAGCGGTGCGCCAGATGAGTTTGCGCATGGGCCCGAACAACGCGGCCTTCGTGCACCTGACCTACCTGCCCTGGATCGCGGCAGCGGGCGAGCTCAAGACCAAACCCACCCAGCACACGGTGCAGAAGCTTCGCGAGATCGGTATCCAGGCCGACGCACTGCTGTGCCGTGCCGACCGCCGCATCCCTGAAGAAGAGCGCGCCAAGATCTCGCTGTTCACCAACGTGCCCGAATGGGGCGTGATCAGCATGTGGGACGTGGACACCATCTACAAGGTGCCTCGTATGCTGCATGAGCAAGGCCTCGATGGCCTGATCTGCGACAAGCTGCGCCTGAACACCCCGCCCACCAGCCTCAAGCGCTGGGACGACCTGGTGTATGAAACCGAACATCCCCAGGGAGAAGTCACCATTGCCATGGTGGGCAAGTATGTGGACCTGTCGGACAGCTACAAGTCCGTGAACGAAGCCCTGCGCCACGCTGGCATGCGCAACCATGTGCGCGTGAAGATCGACCATGTCGATTCCGAAACCATCGACAGCGCCGACGCAGCCGCCAAGCTGGCCCAGTACGACGCCATCCTGGTGCCCGGCGGCTTCGGCCAGCGTGGTGTGGAAGGCAAGATCGCCACGGCCCAGTTCGCCCGCGAGCGCAAGGTGCCCTACCTGGGCATCTGCCTGGGCATGCAGGTGGCCACCATCGAGTACGCGCGCCATGTGGCAGGCCTCGCCAACGCCAACAGCACCGAGTTCGACCCCACCACGCCCCACCCCGTGATCGCCCTGATCACCGAGTGGAAGGACGCTGACGGCACCATCAAGACCCGCGACGAGAACTCCGACCTGGGCGGCACCATGCGCCTGGGCGCACAAAGCTCGGATGTGTCCAAGGACACGCTGGCCCACAGCATCTACGGCGACGTGGTGACCGAACGCCACCGCCACCGCTACGAAGCCAACGTGAACTACCTGGACCAGCTGCGCAAGGCGGGCCTGGTGATCTCGGCACTGACGCAGCGCGAGCAGCTCACCGAGATCGTGGAGCTGCCGCAAAACGTCCACCCCTGGTTCATCGGCGTGCAGTTCCACCCCGAGTTCAAGTCCACGCCCTGGAACGGCCACCCGCTGTTCAACGCCTTCATCAAGGCGGCCGTGGAACACCAGCAAGCCGCGAAAAAAGCCTAAGGGGACCTCACCATGCAGCTGTGCGGATTCGACGTTGGCCTTCAACATCGCTTTTTTCTGATCGCGGGCACCTGCTCCATTGAAGGCCTGGAGATGTCACTCGACGTTGCGGGCCAGCTCAAGGAAGCCTGTGCGCCGCTGGGCATTCCGCTGATCTACAAGGGCTCGTTCGACAAGGCCAATCGCTCATCGGGCACCAGCAAGCGTGGTGTGGGGCTGGAAGTCGGCCTGAAGATCCTCGACGAAGTGCGCCGCCAGCTGCAGCTGCCCATCCTGACCGATGTGCACGACACCTCGCATGTGGCCGAGGTGGCCAGCGTGGTCGATGTGCTGCAAACGCCTGCCTTCCTGTGCCGCCAGACGGATTTCATCCGTGCGGTGGCGCAAAGCGGCAAGCCGGTGAACATCAAGAAGGGCCAGTTCCTTGCGCCCTGGGACATGAAGAACGTCATCGACAAGGCCCGGTCTGCAGCGGCCGAAGTAGGCCTGTCGGAAGACCGCTTCCTGGCCTGCGAGCGCGGTGTGAGCTTTGGCTACAACAACCTCGTGGCGGACATGACCAGCCTGGCCGAGATGCGCAACTCCGGCGCACCCGTGGTGTTCGACGTGACCCACTCGGTGCAAAAGCCTGGCGGGCTGGGCGCCGTGAGCGGCGGCGCGCGCGATATGGTGCCGGTGCTGGCCCGCGCCGGTGTAGCCGTGGGCGTGGCAGGCCTGTTCATGGAAACCCACCCCCGCCCCGCCGAAGCCTGGTCGGACGGCCCTAATGCCGTGCCGCTCAAACACATGAAGGCGCTGCTCGAAACGCTGGTGGCGCTCGACGAGGTCACCAAGAAAAACGGATTCCTCGAAAACAACTTTGGAGCTTGAGACATGAGCAGTGGTTACGTCATCGCATCCGTCACCGTCACCAACCCTGAGCAGTACGAAGAGTACAAAAAGTGGAGCACGCTGGCCATGCAGGCGCATGGTGCAGAGGTGTGCATTCGCGGCGGCAAGGTGGAAGTGCTGGAAGGCGACTGGAACCCCGGCCGTACCGTGCTGCTCAAGTTCCCGAGCTTCGAGGCCGCGCGCGCCTTCTACGACACCCCCGAGTACCAGAAAGCCAAGGCCGCCCGTGAAGGCGCGGCCATCATGCGCATGGTGTGTGTCGAAGGCGTCTGAGAAAGCGATGACTTGCTCACGCTGGTCGGGTTGTACCCGGTTCGTACCTGCAGACTGATTCCACTATCAAATCAGTAGCATAAAATGACTACAGACGCGCCCGAACGGCCATTTTTCCATTTGGCCTGAACACGCAAAGCCCGTCCGCCCGTCTGAATGAATTTCAAAAACCTCAAGGAAAATCATGAGTGCCATTGTTGACATCGTAGGCCGCGAAGTACTGGACAGCCGCGGCAACCCCACCGTCGAATGCGACGTGCTGCTGGAATCGGGCGTGATGGGCCGCGCCGCCGTGCCCTCGGGTGCCTCCACCGGCAGCCGCGAAGCCATTGAAATGCGCGACGGCGACAAAAGCCGCTACCTGGGCAAAGGCGTGCTCAAGGCCGTGGAGCACATCAACACCGAGATCAGCGAAGCCGTGCTGGGCCTGGATGCCTCCGAGCAGGCCTTCCTGGACAAAACCCTTATCGACCTCGACGGCACCGAGAACAAGAGCCGCCTGGGCGCCAACGCCATGCTGGCCGTGTCGATGGCCGTGGCCCGCGCCGCCGCCGAAGAATCCGGCCTGCCCCTGTACCGCTACCTCGGCGGCATGGGCAGCGTGCAATTGCCCGTGCCCATGATGAACGTGATCAACGGCGGCGCACACGCCAACAACAGCCTGGACCTGCAAGAGTTCATGATCATCCCCGTGGGCGCCCCCACCTTCCGCGAAGCCGTGCGCTGGGGTGCCGAAGTGTTCCACGCGCTCAAGAAGATCATCCACGACAAGGGCATGAGCACCGCCGTGGGCGACGAAGGCGGCTTTGCCCCCAGCGTCGAGAACCACGAAGCGGCCATCCGCCTCATCCTGCAAGCCATCGAAGCGGCGGGCTACACGGCCGGCGAGCAGATCGCCCTGGGCCTCGACTGCGCCGCCAGCGAGTTCTACAAGGACGGCCACTACGTGCTGGAAGGCGAAGGCGGCCTGAAGCTCACCGCCCAGCAATGGACCGACATGCTGGCCGCGTGGGTGGACAAGTACCCCATCATCAGCATCGAAGACGGCATGCACGAAGGCGACTGGGACGGCTGGAAGCACCTGACCGAACGCCTGGGCGACAAGGTGCAGCTGGTGGGCGACGACCTGTTCGTGACCAACACCAAGATCCTGAAGGAAGGCATCGACAAGCGCATTGCCAACTCGATCCTCATCAAGATCAACCAGATCGGCACGCTGACCGAAACCTTCGCCGCCATCGAGATGGCCAAGCGCGCGGGCTACACCGCCGTGATCTCGCACCGCTCGGGCGAAACCGAAGACAGCACCATTGCCGACATCTCGGTGGGCACCAACGCAGGTCAGATCAAGACCGGCTCGCTGAGCCGCTCGGACCGCATCGCCAAGTACAACCAGCTGCTGCGCATCGAGGAAGACCTGGGCGACATCGCACAGTACCCAGGCCGCGCTGCGTTCTATAACCTGAAATGAAGCTCCCCCTGAGCCGCTTCGCGTCGCCCCCCTCTCTTGCGGGAGGGGGACACACCCGGTGTCCCGGCCAAGCCGGTTCCACGGGTGCACTGGCGTGCAGCGCGCCCAGAACACAGGCATGGCCCGGTGCTGACGGCCCGGTGGCGCAGCACCGCGCAAGGGACTGAACCGCCACCATGGTCTCCCGCATCGTCCCCGTCATCCTGCTGGCCTTGTTGGGGGCGCTGCACGCCCAGCTCTGGCTGGGGCGGGGCAGCGTGCCGCGCGTGAACGAGATGCAGCGGCAGATTGATGCCCAAAAGGCGGCCAATGACCATGCCCGCCAGATCAATGCCCGCCTGACCTCCGAGGTCCACGACCTCAAGGAGGGGCTGGACATGGTGGAAGAAAAAGCGCGCAGCGAATTGGGCATGGTCCGGCCCAACGAGGTCTACGTGCAGTTCACGCCCCGCTGAGCGGCTGAACCGTCTTTTTTCCAGCGCGGCACTGGCTGCCAAGCCCGCCTCCTCGCGCTCCGCTGTCCGTGCCCACGCCCCCCGCCCTCTTGCCCTCGATTGCCTTGTTGGGTGCCCCACACACGGGCGCCGAGGCACTGGCCCGGGCGCTGCGGGCGCGCATCCCGCCTGAATCGGCGCAGATTGTGGTGGTGCCAGCCGTGCTGGCCGCCCCGCCACAGGCGCAACCCGCGCTGCCCGCAGCCACACTCACGTTGCTGATGGGCCTGGACCTGCCCTGCCCAGCCGAAGACCGCGCTATCCAGGAAGCCTTCGACGCGCAGCTGCGCGGGGCCCTGCAGCTTGCTGGCGTGACCTATCGGGTGATCTACGGGCAGGATCGCACGCGGGTTGTCAATGCACTAAATGCTATTAAATTTATAGCATCAAATGCTTTCCAAATAGACGGAGAAGGGGTATTTGACGTAGAAAACGGGATGCGCGCTCAGCGGCTGCGCGCCTGGAACTGCGAAAAATGCAGCGACCCTGTCTGCGAACACCGCCTGTTCACCTCCCTGGTGGACCAGCGGCAAGCCCGCCCGGACTGATCCTTCAGGCCCTCAGCCCTCAGCGGGCGTTGATCCCGTCCTCTGCCAGTGAGCGCACCAGCCCGCGCTGCATTTCCTTCATCAGCAGCACCACCTGGCTGGAGCCATAGCGGTAGCCGCCGTTGAGCACCTGCACCGCTTTGTCCCATTCGCCTTGCTGGGCCAGCTCGACCAGGATGGCGGCCTGCTCATGGAAATACTGATAGCGCGCCACCAGCAACGGAAACGCGGGTTGGTCGCCCAGCACCTCGCCCCCCACGCCCTGCAGCCAGCGGCCCAGCACGCTGTGGTCCACACGGCGTATCAGGGCCGGGTCCAGCCCGACGGTGGTGCGGCCCTCCAGGTAGTCCATCAGGCGGGCTTTCCAGCGTTCATGGGCGTTGATGGCGGCGTCGATGTCCAGGGTGGCCAGCAGGCTGTCGCCACGGCGCGAGTCGAGCGCTGCGGCGCTGTCGAACAGCACCTGGGCGGGTGCGGCAGCAACAGCCGGAACGGCACGGCGGACTCCCAGAAAGCGACGCAGTAACTCCATGACACCCTCGGAACAGGTTTTCTCAGATTCATCAGCGGCGATATGCCGCTGCCACAGCGCACGCGGCGCCCCTGCCCCGCGCTGCAGCCGGAACAGGCGCCGCGCGATGGCCCATGAATCTTAGGCGGGGATGGAAAAATCGAATGTCAACGATGGTCAGCCATGCAAGGACCCTGCAGGCGGCCTCTGCACACTTGCAGAAGGCTGTTTGACTGCCCCTGGGACTTACTGGATGCCTGTGGGCCCCGGCGGCTGGCTGGCGGCGGGCGAGACAAAAATCTGCGCGGCATCCACCGCATCAAACCGGTACTGCTGGCCGCAGAACTCGCAGCCCACCTCGATGTCATCGCGCTCGGCCAGGATGCTCTCAGCCTCTTCGGCGCCCAGGTTGCGCAGCATGTTGCTGACGCGCTCGCGGCTGCAGGTACAGGCAAACCGCGGGCCGCTGGCGCCCTGCTGCGGCTCGAAGCGCAGCAGCTTTTCCTCCCAGAACAGGCGGCGCAGGATCGTGTCCACATCCAGCGTCAGCAGCTCTTCGCGCGTCAGGCTGGCTGCCAGGTGCGCAATGCGGTTGTAGTCCTCGTTGTGGCCGATCTGGTCTTCGTTCTCGCGGTGTGAGAGGCCCGCAGCCAGGTTGCCCTCGCCCTTGATGGGCATGCGCTGGATCAGCAGGCCTGCGGCCACCTGGTCGTTCGCGCCCAGCACCAGGATGGTGTCGAGTTGCTCGGACTGCAGCATGTAGTGCTGCAGCACGTCCGACAGACGTTCCAGCTTTTCATGGTGGTCGCCATGCAGCGGCACCACGCCCTGGTAGGGCTGCTGGCCGGGGTGGCGGTCCTTGGGGTCGAGCGTGATGGCGCAGCGGCCGCCGCCGCCCGCATTGACCATCTGGCTCAGCTTCGCGTCCGATGGCACCTCGCCATTCACCGTGGCGGTGGCGCGCAGGCTCAGGTCGGATTGCACTTCGGTCACGGCCAGCTTGACCGGACCGTCGCCAAACACCTGCAGCACCAGCGCGCCGTTGAACTTGATGTTGGACTGCATCAGCACACCGGCCGCCGCCATCTCGCCCAGCAGCTCGCTCACAGGTGCGGGGTAAGCGCCCGTGCCGGTGTTGCTGGCGCGGCGCCGCAGGATTTCGGTCCAGGCATCGGTCAGGCGCACGATCATGCCGCGCACGGGCAGGCCATCAAAAAGAAACTTGTGGAGTTCAGACACGCAGGGGTTCCAGGAAAAGTAAGGTGGCAGGCAGCGGCAATGCCGTGCTCAGCCGATCTTGCGCAGGCCGCGTTGGAAGCGGCGCGCGTTGTCGATGTAATGTTGGGCGCTCTGGCGCAGGCCTTCGATCTGCTCGGGCGTGAGTTCGCGCACGGCCTTGGCCGGGCTGCCGATGATCATGGAGCCATCGGGGAACTCCTTGCCTTCGGTGACCAGCGCACCCGCGCCCACCAGGCAGTTCTTGCCGATCTTGGCGCCGTTGAGCACCACGGCGCCAATACCGATCAGCGATTCGTCGCCAATGGTGCAGCCATGCAGCATGACCTGGTGGCCCACCGTCACCCGCTCGCCCACCACCAGGGGCTTGCCGATGTCGGCGTGCAGCACGCTCGCGTCCTGGATGTTGGAGCCTGCACCGACGGTGATGCTCTCTGTATCACCCCGGATCACCGTGCCAAACCACACGCTGGCGTCTTCGCCCAGCACCACGTTGCCCATCACCTGGGCGCTGTCGGCCACCCAGGCCGATGCGGGCACCTGGGGCGCCACGCCATCGAGTTCGTAAATCGCCATGCAAAAGTCTCCGTGGGGGCAGGCATCGGGGCCCGCATTTTGGAATGAGGGAACTGCCAACCGGCGGCGCCCCGTAGCTGCGGGCACCGTTGGCAACGGCCTAGAATTGTAAGGATGGAGCTTCGCCAACGTGCACTGCAGGTTTTGTGCCTCGCAGACCCTGAACAAAAAGCGGCCGCTGTGCTTGACCTGTATACCCAGGCAGCTACGCTTTCAATAGCAGAAACCACCCCTACCCCGCCCGACGGCATGCACGATCTGCCCGGCCGCCCCGCGCGGCCAGAACTGCGGCGCCACACGGATGTGGCGCGGCGCTCCCCCGCCACACCCGCAGGCCGCGCGGTACTCATCCACGCGATTGCCCACATCGAGTTCAACGCCATCAACCTGGCGCTCGACGCCGTCTGGCGCTTTGGTGGCATGCCGCGCGAGTACTACCTCGACTGGATGCTGGTAGCTGCCGAAGAGGCGCAGCATTTCCGCCTGCTGCGTGACCACCTGCGCAGCCAGGGGCATGACTACGGCGATTTCCCGGCCCACCAGGGCCTGTGGACCATGTGCGAGAAAACCAGCCACGACATCCTGGCCCGCATGGCCCTGGTGCCGCGCACGCTGGAGGCCCGGGGGCTGGACGCCACGCCCCAGATCCAGGCCAAGCTGCGCCAGGTGGGCACGCCCGATGCGCTCGCCGCCGTGGCCATTCTGGACACCATCCTGCGCGACGAGGTCGGCCATGTGGCCATCGGGAACCACTGGTACCGCTGGCTGTGTGAACGTGCGGGGCACGACCCCGAAACCCACTACGGCACCCTGGTCGCACAATACGAGGCCCCGCGCCTGAAGCCCCCGTTCAACGAAACCGCCCGCCGCAAGGCCGGTTTTACCGACAACGAACTGCGCTGGCTGCAGCAGCTCTGATCTTCTGGTTACAGCCGGCCCGGCACGGGCTTCTAAAATTCACTGCGCAGGCCGCCATAGGCCACCGCTGGCACCAGCCCCCTCTTTCTTCCATACTCCCACCATGACTTCACCCACCACACCCGGGCTCTCCCTCACGCCCCCGCCCCCCGGCAACCAGTCCTCGGTCGCCATGATTGCGCGGCAGGCCATCGTGAACGCGCAGCAGGTGGTGGTGGGCTATGAGCTGTTCAACCGCTCGCGCAGCGGCGCGGCGCACACGGCGGCCACCGATGTGATCCTGGTCTTCACAGCGCTATCGCATGCGGGCACCGAAGAGCTGGTGGGCAAAAAGCTCATCTTTGTGAATTGCACGCACGAAAGCCTCTCGGGCGGCCACCTGGAGCTGGTGGACCCCGACAAGGTGGTGCTGGAAATCCCCCCCCTGGGCCATGCCGCTGCCGAAGAAGTCGCCACCCGCATGCCCATCCTGGCCGGGCTGCGCGAGCGGGGTTTTCACCTGGCGTTCAACCACACCGTGCTGCAGTCGGCCTACGCGCCCTGGCTGCCACTGGCCGACTACATCAAGCTCGACCTGTCCGTGCTGGCGCCGGATCAGCTGGCGGTGCTCATCAGCTACGCGGGGCGCCACTCGCAAGCCGAGCTGATCGCCGAAAAGGTCGAGACCGCCCAGCAGTACGACATGGTGTCCAGCCAGGGCGTGCAGATGTTCCAGGGCTACTGGTTCGCACGCCCCTCCCTGGTCGAGGCCAAGCTGCTCGCCCCCTCGCAGGCCAGCATCATCGAACTCATCAACCAGGTGCGCAAACAGGCCAGCACCGACGACATCGAGGAAACCCTCAAGAAGGACGCGGGCCTGGCCTTCAACCTCATGCGCCTGATCAATTCGGCGGGCTTCGGCCTGTCGCGCGAGGTCACCTCTTTCCGCCAGGCGGTGATGCTCATGGGCCTGAAAAAGCTGTTCCGCTGGGCGGCGCTGCTGCTCACGGCCTCGCGCGCCGGGGGCACGCCCTCGTCCGTGGGTCAGACCGCCGTGGTGCGGGGCCGACTCATGGAGCTGCTGGCGCTGGAGACCCTGCCCCCCGAAGAAGCCGACCAGGCCTTTGTGGTGGGCATCTTCTCGCTGCTCGACGTGATGCTCTCCATGCCCATGGAATCTGCCCTGGGCCTGTTGAACGTGCCCGAGCCCGTAGCGGCGGCCCTGCTGCGCCGCGAAGGCTTCCTGGGCGACCTGCTCACGCTGGCCGAGGCTTGCGAGTCGAGCGACGATGCCGTCTTCGACCGCACGGCCGGGCTGCTGCACCTGACCAGCCAGCAGATCAACTTTGCCCACCTGCAGGCGCTGGCCTGGGCGGACCATCTGGGCGACTGACCTGGCCACTGGCAGCAGCCCAGCCTGCTACCACCCATTGGTTCGCGCCAGGGCCACGGGGGTCTAGAATCGCCAGGAACTAGCCTTTCACTACAGCAGACCCCATGTCGAGCACACCTGAACAAGACACCCCGGACGCTGCATCCCCAGCGGTGGAGCCGGTGGACGAGAACCTCGCCATCATCGCCCGCCAGGCCATCGTGGACGAAAGCCGCGCGGTCTATGGCTATGAGCTGTTCGACCGCTCCACGGCCTCCGACTCGCACACCGCTGCCAGCGACGCCGCCCTGCTGTTCAACGCCCTGTCGTACGCAGGCACCGAGGCGCTGGTGGGCAAAAAAACGGTGTTCATCAACTGCACACACGACAGCCTCTCGGGCGGCCACCTGGAGCTGATCCACCCCGAAAAGGTGGTGCTGGAAATACCGCCTCTCCCTGACGGCGCCACGCCGGAGGAAATCGAAGGCCGCCTGCCCACGCTGGAGGCGCTGCGCACGCGCGGCTTCCGCCTGGCGTTTGACCAGCAGGCCCTCAAGCGCGCCTACACCAGCTGGCTGCCCCTGGCAGCCTTCATCAAGCTGGACATGCAGGCCTTCAAGCCCGAACTGGCCGCACCACTGGTCAAATTTGCCACCACCCACAGCAAGGCCACACTGGTGGCCGAAAAGGTCGAGACTGCCGAGCAGTACGAGCTGATGAAGAGCCTGGGCGTGAAGCTGTTCCAGGGCTACTGGTTCGCCCTGCCCTCGCTGGTCAAGGCCACCACCATCCGGCCTTCGCAGGCCACCATCATCCAGCTCATCAACCTGGTGCGCAAACAGGCCAGCACGGCCGAGATCGAAGACCTGCTCAAGAAAGACCCCACGCTGTCTTTCAACCTGCTGCGTTTCATCAACTCCTCGGGTTTCGGCTTGTCGTGCGAGATCACCTCGTTCCGCCATGCGGTGATGATCCTGGGCCTGAAGAAGCTGTTCCGCTGGGCAGCCCTCTTGATGACCACCTCGCGCGCGGGCGGCGCCCCACCCGCCGTAGGCCAGACCGCCGTGGTGCGTGGCCGCCTGATGGAGCTGCTGGCGGCCGAGCTGCTGCCACCGGAAGAATGCGACAACGCCTTTGTGGTGGGCGTGTTCTCGCTGCTGGACACCATGCTCGGCGTGCCGCTCGAAAAAGCCCTCGAATCCGTGGCCCTGCCCGAGCCCGTGATGGACGCCCTGCTACGCGGCACCGGCGTGTTCGCGCCCTTCCTGGAGCTGACCAAGGCCTGCGAAACCGGCGACGAAGTGGCCTTTGCCAAGAACGCCGATGCGCTGCACCTGTCCAACCGCCAGGTCAACTGGGCCCACCTGCAGGCGCTGACCTGGGCGGAAAGCCTCAACGAGGAGTAACACCCCTGCCTGCGGTGCGTATTTGCCGCAGCCTCCCCAAGCAAAAAGGGCCCTGCTCATTCAGGGCCCTTTTTTGTTCAGGGAAGCGTGTATCAGTTACTGGCCTGTATCCCCGCCGCACGGATGATGCGGGCATTGTTCTCCGATTCCTGCGCGATCTGGCGCGCAAATTCTGCCGCAGTGCCGCCGGTGGGCACGTTGTCGGTGGCTTCCAGCTTGCTGCGGATATCGGGCTGGGCGAGTGCCTTGTTCACTTCAGCATTGATGCGATCGATCACCGCCACGGGCGTCTGCGCGGGCGCATAGATGCCGAACAGCGATGACAGGTTGGCAGCAGGCTGCCCCAGCTCGGCCAGCGTGGGCACCTGGGGCAGCGAATCAAGCCGTGCAGGCGCCCCGACCGCCAGCGGCTTGAGCTTGCCCGCCTTGATGTGCTGCAGCACGGCAGGGCCCGCATTGGTGGACAGCACCTCGTACTGCCCGCCCAGCGCGTCGTTCATCTGCTGGCCACCGCCCTTGTAGGGCACGTGCGTGATCTGCACCTGGCTCTTGCCAGCGATCTGCTCTAGCATGATGTGGCCCAGCGACGCCTGCCCCGAGGTCGCCCAGCGCACGGCCCCGGGCTTCGCCTGCGCGGTGGCCAGCAAGTCCTTGAAATCTGCAGCCTTGCTGGCGGACGTGCCCAGCAGCAGCACGGGCGAATACATCACGCTCACCACCGGGGCAATGTCCTTCTGCGGGTCGAACGGCGACTTGCCCAGGTGTGGGTTCAGCGCCAGTGGGCTCACCGCCGCAAAGCCCAGGGTGTAGCCGTCGGGCGCCGCCTTGGCGACGGCATCCACGCCCAGGCTGCCACTGGCCCCGGCCTTGTTCTCGATGACCACCGGCGTGCCCAGCTGCACAGCCAGCTTGTCAGCCAGGGCACGCGCCACGTTGTCGCTCACGCCGCCAGCGGGGTAGGCCACCACGATGCGAATGGGTTTGGCCGTGGGCCAGGCTTGCGCCACGGCCAGGGTGACCGAGCTCAGCAGCAACGCGCCGACAAATAGTTTTTTCATGGGAGTTTCCTTGGGTGAATGGGGGAGTCGATCCATCAACGGGCGCCAGGGCAACCCACCCACGCTATCCACGCGGATGGTGCTGCGCATGCAGCGACTTGAGCCGCTCGCGCGCCACATGGGTGTAGATGGTGGTGGTGGAGATGTCGGCGTGGCCCAGCAACAGCTGCACCACGCGCAGGTCGGCGCCATGGTTGAGCAGGTGGGTGGCAAATGCGTGGCGCAGCGTGTGCGGGGACAGCGGCACGGTGATGCCTGCGACCTGCGCCCATTTTTTCACGATGACCCAGAACATCGCCCGCGTCATTCCGCTGCCGCGCTGGGTCACAAACAGGTCATCGGTCTGCTGCCCGCCCAGGATGGCGCCGCGCGCCTCGTGCAGGTAGCGCTCCAGCCAGGAACGCGCCTCATCGCCAAACGGCACCAGGCGCTCCTTGCTGCCCTTGCCCATCACCCGCAGCACGCCTTCGTTCAGCCCGAGCTGGAAGGTCTTGAGCGTGACCAGCTCGGTCACGCGCAGGCCGCTGGCGTACATCAGCTCCAGCATGGTGCGGTCACGCAGGCCCAGGGGGTTGCCCAGATCGGGCGCGTTGAGCAGCGCTTCCACCTGCGCCTGCGACAAGGTCTTGGGCACACGCAGGGGCTGGCGCGCCGCCTGCAGCCGCAGCGTGGGGTCGGCGGTGATGCGCCGCTCGCGCAGCGCCCAGTGGAAGTAGCGGCGCAGCACCGTGAGACGCCGGTTGGCCGAGGTGGCGCGGGTTTGTGCATGGCGGGCCGCAAAGTAGGCGTTGAGGTGCAGTTCGGCCGTATCGTCCAGCGCCAGTGCAGGCTGCTGGGCCGCGAGCCACTGCGCGTACAGCGTCAGGTCGCGCCGATAGGCCGCCAGCGTGTTGCGCGAGAGGCCGTCCTCCAGCCACAGGGCATCCACAAAGGCATCGATCGCGTTCAGGCTGGAGGCAAGCATGCAAAAACGATAGCACGTAAAAAAGCCGCCCGGGCGAAGGGCGGCTTTTCGAAGTGATGGATGGAGTGTGCAGCGCTTATTCGAGCGTCAGCTTCTGCTTGACCACCACGTCCTTGTAGACAGAGAACTCTGCCTTGATCTGCTCGGCAAACTGCTCGGGCGTGTTGCCGATCACGAGGGAGCCGGTGTCCTCGATGCGCTTTTTCACGGCCGGGTCTTGCAGTGCCGTGCGCACGGCGGCGTTGATCTTGTCCACCACGTCCTTGGGCAGGCCCTTGGGGCCCAGGATGCCGTAGTAGGCCATGCGGTTCACCGGCTCCAGGCCCAGCTCCTTGAACGTGGGCACATTGGGCAGGGCCGCCACGCGCTGCGGCGCAGCCACCACGATGGGCACCAGGCGGTTTTCCTTGATGAAAGGCAGGGCCGAAGGCAGGTTGTCAAAAATCATGGGCACCTGGCCCGCCACCGTGTCGTTCAGGGCCGGGCCCGCGCCGCGGTAGGGGATGTGGGTCACAAAGGTGCCCGAGAGGTTCTTGTACAGCTCCATCTGCAAGTGGCCGATGCCGCCCGTGCCGGACGAGGCATACGAGTACTTGCCCGGCGACTTCTTGACCTCTGCCACGAACGCCTTGTAGTCCTTGGCCGGAAAGCTGGGGTGCACCGCAATGATGTTGGGGGTGGCCGCGATGTTGATGATGGGCGTGAAGTCCGTCAGCGGGTTGTACGGCGTCTTGGGGTTGATGGCCGGATTGGCGGCCGTGGTGGACACGGTGGCCACGCCCAGCGTATAGCCGTCGGGGGCAGAGCGGGCCGTTTCGGCCGCGCCCACGATGCCGCCGCCACCGGCCTTGTTCTCCACGATCACGCTCTGGCCCAGGGCCTTGCCCAGCGGGTCGGCGATCACGCGCGCAATGATGTCGGTGGTGCCACCGGGTGCAAACGGCACCTGCAGCTTGATCACCTTGTTGGGATAGCCTTGGGCGGCAGCGGTGCCTGCTGCGGCAGCCAGTACGGTCAGCGCAAGCCATTGACGACGATGCATGGAGTTCTCCTTCGTGCGGGTAACAAACAGCGCCGATGGTATGCGCAACCGCCGCGTTGGCGCCCTGCGGATTCCACATAAGGGCTAACCCCAAGGCCTTGCCGGGGATCAGTAGGACTTACGCAAATCGGGATGCAACAGCCGCCTCGCCTAGGGGTGAACCGCTTGCCTGAACCCTGTTTTGCGCAAATCACGATCAAGTATTCTCGGCAGCGTGAACTACGCCCAGCTCCTGCTCCCCGACTTCTCCCTCATCCTCTGCGGCTATCTCATCTGCCGCTACACCGCCCTCAACCGCTCGGTCTGGCAGCCAGTGGAAAGCCTGGTGTACTACCTGCTCTTCCCGGTGCTGCTGTTCCAGTCCATCGTCAAGAGCCCCGTGGACATCAGCGCCGCGTCGGGGCTGATCGGCGCGGGCATGTTGTCGGGTGTGATCGGCATTGCGCTGGCCTACAGCCTGCCGCACTGGCCGTGGCTGGGCAAACGCATCGATGCGCGCGACCATGCGGCCAGCGCGCAGGTGGCGTTCCGCTTCAATTCCTTCATTGGCCTGGCGATTGCCGAGCGGCTGGCGGGCACGCAGGGCCTGTTGATGATTGCCGTGCTGATTGGTGTGTGTGTGCCGCTGTTCAACGTGGCGGCCGTGTGGCCCATGGCGCGGCAGGGCCAGCACAGTTTTGCGCGCGAGCTGGTGCGCAACCCGCTGATCATTGCCACAGGGTCGGGCCTGGCGGCCAACCTGCTGGGCTTCCAGATCCCCGAGTGGGCCGTACCCACGGTCAGCCGCATCAGCGCCGCATCGCTGGCCCTCGGGCTGATGGCCGCCGGTGCCGGCCTGCAGTTTGGCCTGCTCACGCGCGGCAAGGCGCTGAGCGTGGCGGTGCTGTCCATCCGCCACCTGGTGCAGCCCCTGCTGGCCTTCGCGCTGGCCCGGCTGTTTGGGCTGGACCCGGTGCAAACCACCGTGCTGCTGGCCTTCTCGGCCCTGCCCACGGCATCGACCTGCTATGTGCTGGCCGCCCGCATGGGCTACAACGGGCCCTATGTGGCGGGGCTGGTGACGTTGTCCACGTTGCTGGGCGTGGTGAGCCTGCCGTTTGCCCTGGGGTTTCTGCGATGACCGATCTTCTGAATCCTGACCTGCGCTCCACCCATACAGACTTGGCACGGCGCCGCACACTGGTGGCGAGTCTGGCGGCCATCGCCCTTGTGCCGCTGGCCGCCTGCGGGCGCAAGCCGCCCCGCGCGCAGGCGCTGCCCGCCGGTGCCACGGTGCTGGCGCTGGGCGACTCGCTGACCTCGGGCGTGGGCGCATCGGCCGACACCGCCTACCCCGCCGTGCTGCAGCGCCTGACGGGCTGGAAGGTGATCAATGGCGGTGTGTCGGGCGACACCTCGGCCCAGGCACTCGACCGCCTGCCAAGTCTGCTGCAGCAACACCAGCCAGCGCTGGTCATTGTGAGCATCGGCGGCAACGACTTTCTGCGCCGCCAGAGCAGCGCCACCACCCGCACCAACGTGCAGCGTATTTGTGCCGACGCACGCGCCAGCGGCGCCCAGGTGCTGCTGGTGGCCGTGCCCGAGCTGTCGCTGATGGCCACTGTGGGCAAACTCAGTGACCACGCGCTGTACGAAGAGGTGGCGGAGGAGTTGAAGATTCCCCTGCACAGCAAAGGCTGGTCGGGTGTGCTGGCGCAAGACCGGCTGCGGTCCGACCAGATCCATGCCAATGCGGCGGGCTACGAGCAGTTTGCGCAGGGGCTGGTGGAGACCCTCAAAACCACCGGGTTGCTGGTGCAGTAGTACCGCAGGGCTCTACATTCCGATAGCTATTATTTTGATAGCTTAAAGCGCATATCCATTGGGCGGAGAGGCCGGTTTTTATTCATATTTCCAGCGCCCAGGCCACATGCTCGCGCACCAGGGCGCTCTCGTCCTGCGCGCGCGACTGCAGCGCGGTGCGCAGCGTGGCATCGCCCGTGGCGCGCAGCGCATTGCCCAGCGCCACCGCCACATTGCGCAGCCAGCGCTCGTGCCCGATGCGGCGGATGGGACCGCCCTCGGTCATGCGCAAAAAGGTGGCCTCGTCCCACGCAAACAAATGCACGAGTTGCTGGCCCGACAGGCCCTTGCGCTCGTCGAAGTCGGGCAGGCGGCTGACCTGCGCGAACTTGTTCCAGGGGCAGATGAGCTGGCAATCGTCGCAGCCGTAGATGCGGTTGCCCAGCAGCGGGCGCAGCTCCAGCGGGATCGGTCCCGCATGCTCGATGGTGAGGTACGAGATGCAGCGCCGCGCGTCGATGCGGTGCGGCGCGATGATGGCCTGCGTGGGGCACACGTCGATGCAGGCACTGCAGCTGCCGCAGTGGGCGGTGACGGGCGCACTCTCGGGCAGCGCCATGTCCACGTAGATCTCGCCCAAAAAGAACATCGACCCCGCCTCGCGGTTGAGCACCAGCGTGTGCTTGCCGCGCCAGCCCTGGCCGCTGCGCGCAGCCAGCTCCGCCTCCAGCACCGGGGCGGAGTCGGTGAACACGCGGTGGCCAAACGGGCCAATGGCCTCGGCAATGCGGTCGCTGAGTTTTTGCAGCCGGGCACGCAGCACCTTGTGGTAGTCGCGCCCCCGGGCGTAGACCGAGACAATGCCCTCTTGCGGGCGCGTGAGGCGCGAGAGTTCTGCCGCCTGCCAGCCTTCGGGTGCATCCATGGCCGTATCGCGCGGCAAATAATCCATGCGCGCCGTGATCACGCTCACGGTGCCGGGCACCAGCTCGGCGGGGCGCGCGCGCTTCATGCCGTGAGCTGCCATGTAATGCATCTCGCCATGAAAACCCTGCGCCAGCCAGGCCGAAAGCCCGGGCTCGGCGGCAGACAAGTCCACCCCCGCCACGCCGATTTGGGAAAATCCCAGCTCGCGGGCCCACTCCTGCATTTGAGGAACGAGTTGACTGTTGCACCACATACCGGCCAGATTGTAGAAAGCGGCGCCGATGCCCCTGCCGAAGCTACACGCCATTTCATCTGGCACAGCGAGGCCGACACCGAGGCCTTTGCACGCCAGCTGGCAGCGCAGCCGCTGCTGGCCAACGCCTTCCTCACCCTGCATGGCGACCTGGGCGCGGGCAAAACCACCCTGGTGCGCCACCTGCTGCGCGCCCTGGGCGTGCAGGGCCGCATCAAGAGCCCCACCTATGCGGTGGTCGAGCCGCACGAGGCGCCCAACCTCTCGATCTGGCACTTCGACTTCTACCGCTTCGACGACCCGCGCGAGTGGGAGGACGCGGGTTTCAGGGACATTTTTGCCAACCCGGGCCTCAAGGTGGCAGAATGGCCGGAAAAGGCTGCAGCGCTTACCCCGCCTGCGGACCTTGCTATCCACATTGAAGCAATCGATGACACCGAAAGGAAGGTCACTCTGCACGCCCCCACCCCTGCCGGGCGCGCCATGCTGCAAGGACTCTGACGCACCGTGAACCAGCCCCACACACCCGCCCACCCCGCTACACTGCCCTCGCGTCGCGCCGTGCTGCAGATGGGCTCGCTGGTATTGCTGCTGGGCACGCAGCAGATTGCGCGTGGTGCCACCATCCTGGCCGTGCGCGTGTGGCCCGCCCCCGAGTATTCGCGCGTGACCATCGAGTCCGATGGCGCGCTGGTGGCCAAGCAGTTTTTTGTGACCACCCCACCGCGCCTGGCGGTGGACATCGAAGGCATCGACCTCAGCCCCGCGCTGCGCGAGCTGGTGGCCAAGGTCAAGCCCGACGACCCCAACATCGCAGGCATCCGCGTGGGCCAGAACGCGCCCGGCGTGGTGCGCCTGGTGGTGGACCTGAAGCAGGCCGCCCTGCCCCAGGTCTTTACCCTGCCGCCCGTGGCCGCCTACCAGCACCGGCTGGTGTTCGACCTGTACCCCGCCGCACCGGTGGACCCACTGGAGGCGCTGATTGCCGAGCGCCTGCGTGATGCGCCCTCTGCAGACAAGCCTGCCCCCTTGGCCCCCATCCCCACGGCCGCCACGCGCCCCGGCGCGCCCGCTGCAGCCGCCAACCCGTCGGCCGAACACGACCCCCTGGGTGACCTGATCGCCCAGCGGGCCCAGCGCCCCGGCCCGGCACCCGCACCTGCGGATGCGCCGCCGCCTGCCATAGCGGCCGCCCCCGCACAGGCCGAATCGCCTCGCACCGGCAACCGTGCCACCGCCACCCAGACCGACCGCATCATCATCGTGGCGCTGGACCCAGGCCACGGCGGCGAAGACCCCGGCGCCATCGGCCCCGCAGGCACGCGCGAAAAAGACGTGGTGCTGCGCGTGGCCTACCTGCTGCGCGACCGCATCAACGCCACCACCGTGGGGGGCAACCCCATGCGCGCCTACCTCACGCGCGACGGCGACTACTTCGTGCCCCTGGGCACCCGCGTGCAAAAGGCCCGGCGCGTGCAGGCCGACCTGTTCGTCTCCATCCACGCCGACGCCTTCACCACCCCCGCCGCGCGCGGCGCCAGCGTGTTCGCGCTGAGCCAGGGCGGCGCCTCCAGCACGGCCGCGCGCTGGCTGGCCAACAAGGAGAACCAGGCCGACCTGGTGGGTGGCATCAACGTGCAGTCCAAAGACCAGCATGTGCAACGCGCGCTGCTGGACATGAGCACCACCGCACAGATCAACGACAGCCTCAAGCTCGGCTCCGTGCTGCTGGGCGAGATTGGTGGCATGGCCAAGCTGCACAAACCGCGCGTGGAGCAGGCCGGTTTTGCGGTGCTGAAGGCGCCCGACATCCCCAGCGTGCTGGTGGAAACCGCCTTCATCAGCAACCCTGAAGAAGAAAAGCGCCTGCGCAGCAGCGCCTACCAGGAGCAGCTGGCCGATGCGCTGATGCGCGGCATCACGCGCTACTTCGCCAAGAACCCGCCGCTGGCACGCAGCCGGTCGGTATAAGGCGCGTTGCCGGTGCATCGGGATGACACGCCAACAAGGGGCGCAGCACCGGCCCACCCGGTGATTCCCCGGCCTTGCGCCACCTGCCAAGAGCGGGCAAAGTAGGCTGCACAGCCCCTCCGTCGCACGGGCATTTCGCCCGGCACCTTCGCCGTGCCGTCGATGCGCCGGGGCAAGACAGGAAGGAGAACCGCCATGGCCCTGCCCCACGCCCAATCCGGCCAAATCGTCAGCGTACGACCCCTGGGCGAGCGCCTGCCCGACACCCCGACCACTGCCATCCTCAAAGCCGGCCAGCTCGAAGTCATGCGGGTGGTGCTGCCCGTTGGCAAGTCCATGAAGGAGCACCAGACGCCGGGCGAAGCCACCGTGCAGTGCATCGAAGGGGTGGTTGAATTTGCCAGCGACGGCGCCGTGCAGCAGCTGCACCCCGGCGACTTTGTGCACCTGGCGCCGCGCGCGCTGCACGCACTCAAGGCGGTGCAGCCCGCCTCGCTGCTGGTCACGCTGTGCCTGCAGGCGGGCTGAAGGGGCGAGCCCCGCCGCGCCCGCAGCACCGGCCCTTCGGCCGCAGCCCGCTCACTGCCCCAGCCGGAAAACGCTCACGATCTGGGCCAGCTTGGCCGCCTGGTGCTTGAGGCTGTCGGCCGCCGCCGCGCTCTGCTCCACCAGCGCGGCGTTCTGCTGGGTGACCTGGTCGAGCTGCGTCACGGCCTCGCCCACCTGGCTGATGCCGATGGTCTGCTCGCTGGTGGCGCTGGATATCTCGCCGATCAGGTCGCTCACACGTTTGACCTGGGTGACGATGTCCTCCATGCTCTGGCCCGCGTTGCTCACCAGCTGGGCGCCGTTGTCCACTTTCTCCACGCTCGCGCCGATGAGGGTCTTGATCTCCTTGGCGGCAGAGGCTGAACGTTGCGCGAGGCTGCGCACCTCGCTGGCCACCACGGCAAAGCCCCGGCCCTGCTCGCCCGCGCGGGCGGCCTCCACGGCCGCGTTCAACGCCAGGATGTTGGTCTGGAACGCAATGCCGTCGATCACCGCAATGATGTCGGTGATCTTTTTGGACGCCGCCGCAATGTCCTGCATGGTGGCCACCACCTGGCCCACCACCTCGCCGCCCTTCACGGCCGCTGCCGATGCCGAGCCCGCCAGCGCAGCCGCGCGCTGCGCGGTGTCGGAGTTGTTCTTCACGGTGCTGGTGATCTGCTCCATCGACGCCGCCGTCTGTTGCAGGTTGCTGGCCTGCTCTTCCGTGCGCTGGCTCAGGTCGGCATTGCCGGTGGCGATTTCGCTGGAGCCGGTGGCAATGCTGTCGCTGCTGTGGCGCACATCGCCCACGATGCGCACCAGCGAGGTCTGCATGCCTTCCATTGCGCGCATCATCTGCGCCACCTCACCGCGCCCCTGGGCGTGGATGGGTTGTGACAGGTCGCCCTCGCCGATGCGCTGGGCCACCTGGGCCACCTCAGCCAGCGAGCGGCGGATGCGCTGCACCACCACCCACGACAGCAGCACCAGCAGCGCCAGGCCCGCCACGCCCGCCACCAGCACGGTGGTGCGGTAGGACTGGATCAGCCCCGCCGCCTCGCCCGCCTGCTCCGCCGAACGCTGCACCTGGTAGGCCACCATCTTGTCGGCCACCGCGTTGTACTGGTCCACCACCGGGGCAAAGCTGCCCAGCGCAAAACTCTTGGCCTGCGCCATGTCGCCCGCCTTCTTCAGCGCCAGCGCCTTGTCGCGCACCTCCAGGTAGGGCTTGCGCACCGCCGCCAGTTCTTCCTGGATGCGCAGGCCCTCGGGGCTGTTCTCCAGCTCGGTGTAGCGCTTTTGCACCTTGCTGGTGTCGGCCGTGGTCGCGGCCACCATGTCCTTGAAGTAGTTCTGCAGGTCATCGCCCTCGGACTGGACGATGGAAAACACGCGCGTGGAGTTGACCGCGATATTGCTGCGCCAGCGCAGTGCCAGCTGCAGCCGTTCGACCTGTTCGTTGGCCAGCCGGTCCACCGTGGCGCCCAGGTGCTGCACGCGCACCAGGCTCAGCCCCAGCACCACCACCAGCGCCAGAATGGCCACCCCCACGATCAGCCCGATCTGCTGCGCTACCGTGAGCTGGGTGCCCAGCCCTCCCCGGCTCGCCTGCTGTGCTTGTGGGTCCATGGGGTGCCTCCTTGTAAGAATGTGTATGCACAGGAAATGATCTGCCTGCGCCACGCGGTTGGCAACAGCCGCCAGTGCCACGTAAACCCTTAGGGAAGCCCCCGCAGCACCGCAAGAAAAGGCCATCTGTCCTACAACCGGCACCCCAGGCGGCCTACACCCGCACCCGGCCCCCGCGCCCATAGTCGAGGCACAGGCCCTGCATCACGGGCCAGCGATGGCGGGCTGCACGGCCTGCCCCTTCTTCAAGGACCTATGCCATGAAACTCCGCCACATCCTTCTTGCAAGCACCTGCACTGCCGCCCTCGCGCTGGGAGGCTGTGCGTCCAACCCATCACGCGCCCAGGTGGGCACCGGCGTGGGCGCTGTTGTTGGCGGCGTGGCCGGTCACGCGATTTTCGGGGGCCCGGTGGGCACCATCGGCGGCGCAGCGGCCGGTGCGCTCATTGGCCACGAGATCGGCGAAGACCGGGACCAGCGCCGCTACCGCCGCCGTTGATGCGGAGTGGGGATAAGCCCCAAAATGCAAGTAAAAGAAGCTGCTTGCGCGCATCCATCATGCGCAAGCAGCTCTATTTTTGATAGCAACCAAATAGCCTGTCAGGCGATCTTGGCCTGGCGCCCCGCCCGCCAGGCGCCAAAGATGGCGATCAGGCCCGGCACAAAAATCAGCGCCCAGATGATCTTGTCCAGGTGCTCCCGTACAAAGGGCAGGTTGCCGAAGAAGTACCCGGCCGTGCAAATGCCCAGCACCCACACCAGCGCGCCGCCCACGTTGTAGGCGCTGAATTTGGCGCGGCTCATTTCGGCCACCCCCGCCACAAAGGGCGCAAAGGTGCGGATGAATGGCATGAAACGCGCCAGCACGATGGTGATGCCGCCGTATTTTTCGTAGAAGTTGTGTGCCTGGTCGAACGCACGGCGGTTGAACCAGCGCGAGTCCTCCCACTGGAAGACCTTGGGGCCAAAAAAGCGGCCAATCGAATAGTTGCACTGGTCACCCAGGATGGCCGCCACCACCAGGATCGCGCAGGCCAGCGGAAAACTCATCATGCCAGCGCCACACAGCGCCCCCACGATGAACAGCAGGGAGTCGCCGGGCAAAAACGGCATCACCACCACGCCCGTCTCCACAAACACGATCAGGAACAACAGCGCATACACCCACGCGCCGTAGTTCTGCACAAACATCTCAAGGTACTTATCGACATGCAGGATGAAGTCGATGAGGAAGGTGACCAGTTCCATGGGCAGGCCGGTGGGGGCACCGGACGTTAAAAAAGTTGCGGCATTATCCCTATCGGCCTGCGGCACACGCACCGATACCCATGCACGCACCCCGCCCTAAAATGCCCCGGGTGAACGACGTACCATCCCCCCTCGCAGCGGCACAGCCCGCACCGGCCCCCGCACCCCACCGCCGCCCCATCCGCGACCTGCCCGACGAGCTGATCAGCCAGATTGCCGCCGGTGAGGTGGTGGAACGCCCCGCCTCCGTGGTGCGCGAGCTGGTAGAC
>NZ_JBWKZU010000039.1:0-51168 GCF_059424825.1 Acidovorax sp. GW101-11A03
GCTTTGCTTCATGCGACTATTGTCTGGGCTTCAAGCTTGCTCAATCACATCGCAGCGGTATTCGTGCAGAGAATCCCAAGAGGCGAATTACCCGGAACGCATCTAGCTTTTGCTACCGGATCAGGAACAGCCGTGGAAATGAAGCAAAGAGCGGTGAATTACTTTGGATCGGTGTATCTGGCACATACTAATATGCATGCCGACGACAGCTACTAAGCCAAGGCTAGCCGCTCCGTCGGCTGCATGGGTAGGCCTCACACTGTCATACCTGCAAGCTCCATGAAGCAAACCACAGAATCTCAGATCGACGGACATCTATAAAGTGAAGTCGGCACCCTCAAGTACCCCCTGTCCGCTCTAAAAACTACCAAACATGCTTTGCCCTAAATGCTCGACAGAACTACCTATTGATTCAGCGAAGACTTGCTTTAAGTGCGGCGCAATGATTGGGAGGTCAATTTCTCAAGAATCATCGGATCAAGGTAGCAAAGAACCATCCTGGCAACTTTCAGAAACCGTTGGATTCAGTTCTTGGCTCAATGCAACATCCATTCTGCTTCATGCCACGATAGTTGCGAGCGCGTGCGGTGGCGCCTTTTACCTGCTGGTCCGTGCTATTTACAAGGGCTGGCAATCCTCTATGAACGACAGTGCCTTATCACTGATTGGTGGCGGAATACTCAACTACCTTTTGGTATGGCCCGGAATCGCCATCCTGGAAATTCCCACACTTCGAAATACAGTGCTTCGAGGGATAACAGATAGCTCGCAGCAACAGGATGCGCTTTTTCAAAGCGCTGCATGGATTACTGCAGTAATGGTCTTTGCAATCACATGGGCGGTAATCGCAATCAAACGCCGCTGGCCTTAAGAAAAGGTGGCGTAGAGCACAGTTGTGCCAAGGGGCAAAGGACAGCCGACTGCCCTATCTGGTGGGATGAAGTCAAAGACAGACCTTTGCCAGCAAGTACGACTGCCTGTGACTTCTCAGGAAAAGATGAAATCTATGGCTGGACAGCACCCAGCATCGCATGTCGCCTTCGTTCAAGACCCCACCCCCTCGCCCGGGCACCATCCCGCGCCATGCAACTTGAACCCCTCGACACCCACCTCTGGCACGCCACCCACGCCTTCAAGGCCAACGGCCTTCCCATCACCACGCGCATGACGGTGGTGCAGCTGCCAGGGCGCAAGCTTTTGATCCACTCGCCCATTCCGATGCCGCCCGGCAGCGCGTTATTGCGCCAGGTGCAAGACCTCGGCAACGTGGCCTTTATCGTGGCGCCCAACAAGATGCACCACCTGTTTCTGGCTCCCGCTGCCGCAGCCTTCCCGGGCGCGGTGGTGTACGGCCCGCAAGGGCTGGCGCAAAAACGGCCAGATCTGGCCGCAACATTGCGCGTGCTGCCTGCGAGCGACCTGCCTGAATGGCTGCCAGACCTGGAGCACTTTGCATTCGAGGGCATTCCGGCGGGCAATGAGTCGGTGTGGTTTCACCGGCCGTCAGCCACGCTCGTCGTGACGGACCTGCTGCAGTGGATGGCGGGCGATCTGCCCTGGTCCACACGGGTGTATGCCACGCTGACCGGAGTGCGCAGCAAGCTCGCCATGCCGCTCACGGTGCGCGCTCTGGTGCGGGACCGGGCTGCGGCGGCCCGCAGTGCTGAGCGTTTGCTGCGCTGGCCCTTTGCGCGGGTGGTGGTGGCCCACAACTGCATCATCGACACCGATGCGCGCGCGCAGGTGGCCCGGGCGCTGGCGGTGTTCTGACCGCAGGCGTCAGGACTGCGACTGCACGGCCTCGCGCGCCATCAGCCAGTAGGGGCGACCAGAGACGGGCTCCACACACTCGACCACACGCACAAACCCCAGGCGCCGGTAAAACGGCAGGCTGAGCGGGTTGAAGGTTTCCAGATAGCAGGTGGCACGCGCCTGGTCTGCGCGCGCCAGCGTTGGCTGCAGCAGCCGCTGCGCCAGCCCCTGGCCCTGCGCAGCGGGGCGCACACCCAGGATGGAGAGGTACCACGCGCCGTGCAGGTCGGCGGGCACCTGCGCCTCCATGGCGGCGCCGATGTGCTGGTAGTGGCCGAACCCAGCGGGCCCGAGCAGGCTCGACAGCGCCTGGGTACGGCGCTCGCTATGCAAGGCGCGGCGGCTGGCTGGGGCATCGGGGGTGAGCCACAGGGCCGCGCCATCATCACCGGCCAGATGCACCTCACCCACCGCGCGGGCTTCGTCCAGCGCCAGCACAAAGTAGTGGGCCAACACGCGGTGCCGCAGAGCGGGGTCGCCCACATGGTCGATGGTGACTGCCTGGTAGAACGCGTCGTCCTTCAGCGCTTCGGCCAGTGCGCCGCACACAGGCGGGAATGATTCAAGGGCGCAGGTAAGGGGCCGCGAGGGAGTGGGGTGTGGTTGCATGGGCAGCCAAAGAGCGCTATTGCAGGTTCTGCAGCGCGTAGGTGTACGCGGCGTCGCCCAGAAACTCCACCATGCGCGGGTGGTAGGTGTTGTGAAACGCCTTCATATCGGCGTTGTCGGCATAGAACAGCACGGTGCCCACGTAAGCATCGCGCGATGGCACGTAGAACCGGGCAACGATGGCAAAGTGTTTTTCCATCAGTGCCTGAATCGTCTCGGACTCAGGGGCATTGGCATCGATCAGGGGCGCCAGCTCTTTGTAAAAGGCGTCGAAGTCGGCATGCACCTTCGGTTTGTCCACATGCGCCCAGTTGTCGGTGGTGGCCAGGGATCGCTCTTGTTCGGCACGCTGTGCGGCGCGGCATTGGTCGAGGTACTCGGGGGTGGTTTGCTGCAGGCTCATGGTGTCGCGTTGGCTCGATGCAAGGGTGGCAGTGCCGCAATGTGCTCCACCTGCGGGTGGAGCTGCCTGCGCACAGGAAAGCGCGGACTATAGCGACGCAAAGCCACCTTGGTAGTGCAGCGTTCTATCGGCACCACACCCCAGGAATTTGGCGCCTTTTTTTTGCGGCGGCTGGGCGGGCAGTCTGCGCAATGGAACAGCAGGTCACATCCCATCCATCACCGCAGTGAAACGCACGTCAGATGCAGCACGCACGCGCCCTCACACCGAAGGGTTGGCGACGCCGGGCGGCGCCAGCAGTTGCTCGGACGGCTGCCCGGCCAGGCTTTGTGCGGGGCGGCGCAGGGTGGCGTCGAAGGGGTGGATGCGCGGGCCGATGGCGGCCGCTTCGCGCTTGAGCAGCTCCACCACCGTGGGCAGGCGGTCTTCGTTGAGGCGGGCGGAGATGGTGCCCACGCTCAGCGCGGCCACGGCGCGGCCTTCGCGGTCGAGCACGGGCACGCCCACGCCAGCCATGCCTTCGAGCAGGCCAGTGTTGCGCGCCGCATAGCCGGTCTGGCGCACGCGCTCGATCTCGGTACGCAGGTAGACCTCGTCGTACACGCCGTACTCGCGCACGCGCGAGAGGTTGAAGCGGATCACTTCTTCACGCTCGGCCTCGGGCAAAAAGGCCAGGATGGACAGCGCGCCCTGCCCCACCCCCAGCGCCACGCGGCCGCCGATGTCGCCGGTGAACGAGCGGATGGGAAACGGCCCTTCGCTGCGGTCCAGGCAGATCGCGTCGAACCCGCTGCGCACCAAGAGGAAGATGCTGTCGCCCAGGCTGGCGCTCAGGCGCAGCAGCGCGGGCCGGCAGATGCTGCGCAGGTCGCCGGGGTTACCCGCCTTGGCGGCCAGTGCAAAGAACTCGGTGGACAGGCGGTAGAGCTTGCTGCGCTCATCCTGCTCGACCATGCCCTCGGCGACCAGCGATTGCAGCAAACGGTGCGTGGTGCCCTGCGTCAGGCCAATGGCACGCGCCAATTGGGTGACTCGGCCGCCCTCGGCCTGCACGGCCACCAGGGCGCGGATGAGGGCAAAGACCCGGGGTACGCCGCCCGTGCCTGCGGATGCTGCTTCCATGCGTCACTCCTGCGGAATAGATGGCTTGTATTCTATTCTTAATATTCCATCAATCGGAATAAATTGAAGAAAAATTCTGTTTAATGGAATACCCGACTGAACCTGGTTCGCATATTGCAATAGAGTGAATTAACAAAGCCGGTTACGTTCTATTTCATGCAAGCAGGCGCACCACAGCGGTGCACCCGGCCCCACGCACTGGAATACAAGGCGCCCGGCGTTCCGATACACCGCAGTGGCCCGCGCTTTTTTGCAGAAGACGGGCGGCTGGCCCCGCAAGAACAGATCGATAGACAAACAGGCAGAAAGAAAGGCCCACGCATGTCCTTCCTCCAGCTCACGGATGTGACCAAGTTCTATGGCAGCACCTGTGCGGTGCAGTCCATGAACCTTTCGGTGGAAAAAGGCGAGTTCGTCTCCCTGCTCGGCCCCTCGGGCTGCGGCAAGACCACCACCTTGCAGATAGTGGCGGGCTTCGAGGCGGTGAGCAGCGGCCGCATCGCACTGGCCGGGCGCGACATCACCCACGCCAAGGCCAACACGCGCGGGCTGGGCATCGTGTTCCAGAGCTACGCGCTCTTCCCGCACATGACGGTGGCCGACAACGTGAGTTTTGGGCTGGAGATGCGCAAGGTGCCCAAGGCCGAGCGCAAGGAGCGCGTCGCCCAGGCCCTGGGCCTGGTGCACCTGGAGAAACACGCGGGCCGCTACCCGCGCGAGCTGTCGGGCGGGCAGCGCCAGCGGGTGGCCCTGGCGCGTGCGCTGGTCATCGAGCCGCCCGTGCTGCTGCTGGACGAACCCCTGTCCAACCTCGACGCCAAGCTGCGCGAGGAGATGCAGTTCGAGCTGCGCCAGATCCAGCGCAAGGTGGGCACTACCACGGTGATGGTGACCCACGACCAGAGCGAGGCCATGTCCATCAGCGACCGCGTGGTGGTGATGGAGGCGGGCCGCGCCACCCAGATTGACCACCCTCACCGGGTGTACGAACACCCGCGCACGCGCTTCATTTCCACCTTTGTGGGCAAGGCCAACCTGGTGCCGGGCCAGGTGACCACGGCCAATGCCACACACACCCATGTGGGCGCCGGGCCCATCGAAGTGCGCGTGGAAGGCGCGCAGTTCCGCCCCGGTGCGGCCGTGCTGCTGAGCGTGCGGCCCGAAAAGCTGCAACTGGTGCCCGCAGCGCAGGGCCGCATCGACGGCGAAGTGCGCGAGCGTTTCTTTCTGGGCAGCCAGTGGCTGTACCGCGTGGGCACGGCCATGGGCGACCTGATGGTGCTGGCGCCCAATGATGGCCGCAGCGCACTGGAAGAAGGCGAGCGCACGGGCCTGGACTGGCCCGACCACTCCATGCGCCTGCTTCCCGCCGATGAAGCCGCCATGGCCGACGCCGAGGCCACGCCATGACAAGCGCCACGACAACAACGCCCCACCCGTTGCTGGGCAAAAAGGCCCTGCCCTGGTGGCTGTCCGGCCCGGCGCTGCTGCTGTTCACCGTGCTGCTGCTGGCGCCACTGGGCCTCACGGCCGTGCTCTCGTTCAACGCCTTCGACCCGGCCACGGGCGTGAAGGCGGGCGAGTTCACGCTGGAGCACTACGGCCATGTGTTTGCCGACTCGTACTACCACGCGATCTTCTGGCGCACGTTCTGGATTGCGGGGTTGGTCACGCTGATCTGCGTGCTGATTGGCGCACCCGAGGCCTACATCCTGAGCCGCATGGGCAACCCGTGGCGCTCCATCCTGCTGCTGGTAGTGCTGGCACCGCTGCTGGTGTCGGTGGTGGTGCGCGCCTTTGGCTGGAGCATGCTGCTGGGCCCTGAAGGATTGGTGAACGCGGCCTTTGGCCTGGTGGGCATCGGCCCCGTGAAGATGCTCTACACCGAGATTGCGGTGGTGATTGCGCTGGTGCATGTGATGCTGCCCTTCATGGTGATCCCCGTGTGGACCTCGCTGCAGAAGCTGGACCCGGGCGTGGAGAACGCCGCCCTATCGCTGCAGGCCACACCCTTCACCACGCTGCGGCGCATCGTGTTGCCGCAGGTGCTGCCCGGCATCCTGTCCGGCAGCCTTATCGTGTTCGGCCTGGCAGCCAGCTCGTTCGCGATCCCCGGCCTGCTGGGCGGTCGGCGCCTGAAGATGGTGGCCACGGTGGTGTACGACGAGTACCTGCATGAGCTGAACTGGCCGCTGGGCGCCGCCATCGCGCTCACGCTGCTGGTGGCCAACCTCGTTGTCATGCTGAGCTACAACCGGCTGGTCGAAGGCCGCTACAAGAAATCTTTGGGATAACCAAGATGCAGAAGAACGGCCCCCTCGCCCTCGCGTTCAACGCGCTCGTCATCGCCTTCATGCTCGCCCCCTTGCTGGTGGTGTGCATAGTGGCCTTCACGCCGCACAACACGCTGACCCTGCCCACCACCGAGTTCTCGCTGCGCTGGTTCAAGGCGGTGTTCGAACATTCGGATTTCGTTCAGTCTTTCTGGAACAGCCTGTGGCTGGCGCTGGCATCGGCCACGCTGGCCACAGTGCTGGCCGTGCCAGCGGGCATTGCCATCACGCGCTACGACTTTCCGGGGCGCGGCTTCCTCAACGGCTTGTTCTTGTCGCCACTCATCATTCCGCATCTGGTGCTGGGCGTGGCCCTGCTGCGACTGTTTGCGCTGATCGGCGGCACGGGCAGCTTTGGCTGGCTGGTGTTTGCGCATGCGCTCATCGTCACGCCCTACACGCTGCGGCTGGTGGTGGCGGCGCTGGTGGGGTTCGATCGCAGTGCCGAGCATGCCGCCCTGTCACTGGGTGCCAGTCAGGCCACGGTGTTCACACGCATCACGCTACCGATGATCCTGCCCGGCGTCACAGGCGGGTGGATGCTGGCCTTCATCAACAGCTTTGACGAAGTGACCATGTCGATCTTTGTCACCTCGCCCAGCACGGTGACGCTGCCGGTTCGCATGTACATGTATGCCACCGAGTCCATCGACCCGCTGATGGCCGCCGTGTCGGCGCTGATGGTGGCAGTCACGGCCTTTGCCATGGTGCTGCTGGACCGTGTCTACGGGCTCGACCGTGTGCTGGTGGGACGGAAATGATGCCCTTTGAAAACATGAATTCAAGCCCCGCCTTGCTGCACCGCATGGCTGAAAAGAACCGAGCGCCCGTGCATTTCGCCATTGACGGTCAGCCTGCCCTTGCGCTGGAAGGCGACACGGTGCTGACCGCCATCCTGACCCAGCGCGCGCAGCTGCGCCGCAATGAATTCAGCCACGAGCCCCGCGCAGGCTTCTGTTTGATGGGCGCTTGCCAGGACTGCTGGGTGATGGCGGCAAGTGGCGACCGGCTGCGTGCCTGCACCACCTTCGTGACGGAGGGCATGGACCTCACGACCGGAGGACCGGCATGACGCCCCCCACCTTGCAACCCGTGATCGTGGGCGCAGGCCCTGCCGGAATCCGCGCCGCGCAGACGCTGGCCGCCCACAGCGTGCGTCCCGTGCTGATCGACGAAGCCGCGCGCGGCGGCGGGCAGATCTATCGCCGACCACCCGCACATTTCACACGCGCCGCAGCCACGCTGTATGGCACCGAGGCCGCGCGCGCCACCGCCGTGCACAACACGCTCGATGGCCTGCATGCCAAGATCGACTACCGGCCCGACAGCCTGGTGTGGAACGCCCAGGGCGGCTTGCTCGATGTGCTGCACGGCCCCACGCAAACCACGCGCACCGTGCCCTATCGCCAGCTCATCGTTGCCAGCGGCGCCACCGACCGGGTGCTGCCCATCCCGGGCTGGACGCTGCCGGGCGTGTACACGCTAGGCGGCGCGCAGGTGGCGCTCAAGTTCCAGGGCTGTGCGATTGGCAGCCGTGTGGTGCTGATGGGCACGGGCCCGCTACTCTACCTGGTGGCCTACCAATACGCCAAGGCCGGAGCCAGCGTGGCTGCAGTGCTCGACACCGCGCGGCTCACCGACCAATTGGCCGCCGTGCCCGCCATGCTCACGCAGCCTGCGGTTTTTGCCAAAGGTGTGTACTACGTGGCCTGGCTGCGCACGCACGGCATCCCAATCCACAGCGGCATCCGCCCCGTGCGCGTGTTGGGCGACCAGCGCGTGGCAGGTGTGGTGTGGGCCGATAGCGCCGGGCGCGAGCACACGCTGGCCTGCGACGCCGTGGGCTTTGGCTACGCACTGCGCTCCGAGACCCAGCTGGCCGACCTGCTGGGCTGCCGCTTTGCCTGGGCCCCCCTGCACCGTGCCCACCTGCCCGAGCGGGATGCCGAAGGCCGCAGCAGCGTGCCGGGTGTGTATCTGGCGGGCGACGGCGCGGACATCATGGGTGCCGATGCAGCGGAGTGGGCGGGCGAACTGGCGGCGCTGGCGCTGCTGCAGGACCACGGCGTAGCCGTGGACACCGCACGCATGCTGGCGCTGCAGGGCCAGCTCAGCCATCTGATGAAGTTTCGCCAAGGGCTGGAGCGCGCCTTTCCCTTCCCTACCGACTGGGCCGCGCACGCGCCCGATGCGCTGGTGGTGTGCCGCTGCGAGAACATCACGGCGGGCGAGCTGCGCGCCTGCGTGCGCAACACCGGCGCTGACGAGATCAACCGGCTGAAGGCGCTCACCCGTGTGGGCATGGGCCGCTGCCAGGGCCGCAGCTGCGGCGTGGCCGCCGCCGAGATCCTGGCCCAGGCCACCGGCAAACCTGTGGAGCTGGTAGGCCGCCTGCGCGGGCAGGCGCCCATCAAGCCGATACCGATCCACCTGCAGACGCGGCCCTCAGCAGATGCGGGAGCCTCCGCATGAGCAGCACCACCCGCATTGTCAAAACCGACGTCGCCATCGTGGGCGGCGGCATCGTGGGCGCATCAGCAGCCTTGGCGTTGCGCCGCAAGGGCGTGGACGTGGTGCTGCTGGAGCGCGACCTGTGTGGCTCGCGCTCCAGCGGCGTGAACTACGGCGGTGTGCGCCGCCAGGGCCGCCCGTTGAGCCAGCTGCCGCTGGCGCAGCGTGCCCACCAGATCTGGGCGCGGCTGCCCGAGCTGATCGGCACCGACGGCGAATACCAGCGCACCGGGCATTTCAAGATCGCGCGCAGCGAGGCGGACTTGGCATCGCTGGAGCACTACGCAGACCTGAGCCGCGACTTTGACCTGGGAATCTCGCTGATCTCTGGCGAACGCCTGCGTGCGCAATGCCCGTGGCTGGGTGGCAAGGCCGTGGGCGGTTCGCTGTGCGCCGACGACGGGCAAGCCAACCCGCGCCTGGTGTCGCCCGCCTTTGCGCTGGCAGCCCAACGCGCGGGCGCACAAATCTTTGAGCGCTCACCCCTCACGCGCATCGAACACAGTGGCCAGCAGTTCACGCTGCAATCGGGCACCGCGCTGCAGGTGCAGGCGCCCGTGGTGCTCAACTGCGCAGGCGCCTGGGCCGGTGCCCTGGCTGCGCAATTTGGCGAAGCCGTACCGCTGCGCTCGGGCCACCCGGCCATGATGGTCACCGAGCCCCTGCCCTACTTCATGCAATGGAGCCTGGGCGTCGAAGGCGGTGGCATCTACTGCCGCCAGGTGGCGCGCGGCAACCTGGTGCTGGGCGGCGGCTCGGGCTTCTGGCTGGATGCTGACCGCGCGCGCTCGGAGCGCGGCGCGATTGCATCGCTCACGCAGCAGGCCATCGAACTGCTGCCCGCGCTCAAGCACGCGCATTTCATCCGCACCTGGAGCGGCACCGAGGGCTACCTGCCCGACCGCCAGCCCGTGCTGTGCCAAAGCCGCACCACACCGGGCCTGATCCACGGCTTTGGCTTCGCGGGCGCGGGCTTTCAGATTGGCCCTGCCGTGGGCGAGGTGCTGGCCGAACTGGCGCGTGACGGGCAGACCAGCACACCCATCGACGCGTTTTCTCTCGCACGTTTCGACGAACCACCCGTGCCCGCCGCTCACAACACCCCGACAACCCCAGTGCAGGCCCACTGAGCCAGCCGATCTTGTATTTCCCCCTGACCCACCTGAAAGGCAATCACCATGAACTTCGCTTTCTGCTCGAACGTTGTTTCCCTGCGCCGTGGCCTGCTGGCCGCAGCGGCTGCTGCCACGGCCCTGGCCGCCAGCGGCAGCGCCGTGGCACAAACCAAGACGCTGTACATCGGCATGAACGGCGGCACCATGGAGAAGGCGTATACGCAGTACGTGTTCCCGGCGTTTGAAAAGCTGCATGGCGTGAAGGTCGTGGTGGTGCCCGGCACCTCGTCAGACATCCTGGCCAAAGCCCAGGCCAACAAGGACAAGCCGCAGATGCATGTGATGTTCCTCGACGACGGCATCATGGTGCGCGCCATGGGCATGGGCCTGTGCGAAAAGCAAAAGCCCAACCCACACCTGAACGACATCTACCCCGCAGCCCGTTTCAAGGACGACCTGGCCAGCGGCGTGAGCCTGGGCATGACCGGCATTGCCTACAACACCAAGATGTTTGCGGAAAAGGGCTGGGCCGTGCCCACCTCGTGGATGGACTTTGCCGACCCCAAGTACAAGGGCAAGGTGGTGTTCCAGTCCATGCCTTCGTCGTCGTTCGGTCTGCACGGCTTCTTGATGTTCAACCGCATCCAGGGTGGCAACGACAAGAACGTGGAGCCGGGCTTTGCCAACTGGGCCAAGACGATTGGCCCCAATGTGCTGGAGTACATCCCAAGCTCTGCCAAGATTTCCGAGATGGTGCAGACGGGCGAGGCCGCACTGTTCCCGCTCACGCCCACGGCCGTGGCGGCGCTCAAATCCAAGGGCATCCCGGTGGAATACGCACAGCCCAAGGAGGGCTCGGTGGTGCTGATGACAGGCCAGTGCGTGATCGCCAAGAACAGCGAACCCGAGCTGGCACAAAAGCTCGCCGAGTTCCTGCTGAGCCCGCTGGCCCAGGCCAACGTGCTGCAGTTTGGCGCGCAGATCCCCACCAACCCCAAGGCGCCCGCCGTGGGCGAAGGCGCCGAGCAGGTGGCCAAGATCACCCAATGGATGAAAAACGCCGTGACCCTGGACTGGGACAGCGTGAACGCCAACCGCCCCGCCTGGAACACGCGCTGGAACAAGACCATCGAGCGCTGAGAGCGGTGTGGGCGGGCAACATCTGCTCACACCGGCGGGCCATTTGTGACAAATGTCACCGGCCCCTCCACACCCTGCGGCCTGGGGGTGCGCCAAACCACTTCTTCGAATTCAGAATCCGCCGCCTGAACACGGCAATTGGGTCGTTGAATCGAAGAAGAGGGATACCACCATGAAACGCTGGATCAAATGGACTGCAGGCGGCGCAATGCTGCTGGGCATGATCGTGGCCGCCACCGCCGCCAGCGGCCTGTACCTGGCCGAACAGCGGCGCAACCGCTACATCGACATCAAGCCGCGCCCCGTGGCCTACACCACCGATGCGCAGACCATCGAGCGTGGCCGCTACCTGTATGCCTCGCGCGGCTGCACCGACTGCCATGGAGCCCAGGGCACGGGCCGCGAGTTTGTGAACGATGGCAAGGGTACGCGCATCGCCGGGCCCAACATCACGTCTGCGGGCGTGGTGGGCCGCTACCAGCCCGAAGACTGGAACAGCGTGATCCGCCATGGCGTCAAGCCCAATGGCCGCCCCGTGATGGTGATGCCCAGCGAAGACTACAACCGCCTCACCAATGAAGACCTGAACGCACTGGTGTCGTACATCCGCCAGCTGCCGCCCCAGGAGAGCACGCAGCAGGCCGTGGTGGATCTGCCCCGCCCCGCCTGGGTGCTGTATGGCCTGGGCGTGATCCCTGACGCGGCTGCACGCATCGACCACCAGCTCGCACCCTCGCGCCCCGTGCCTGCGGGCGTGACGCTGGCCAACGGCCAGTATGTGGCCAACATGTGCATCGGCTGCCATGGTGCAGACCTGTCGGGTGGCAAGATCCCCGGTGGCCCGCCCGACTGGCCTGCGGCCTCCGACATCCGCCCGGGGTCCCACAGCGCCGACAGCGCCCTGGCGCGCTATCCCAACGCCGCGAGCTTTGTCGCCATGCTACGCACCGGCAAGCGGCCCGATGGCACGCCCATCCAGGTGATGCCCTTCGAGTCACTGGGCCAGCTCAGCGATGTGGATGCACAGGCGCTGTACCTGTACCTGAATGCCCCGGTGGGCAGCGTGAAGCAGGAGGTGGGCAGTGCCATCCCCCAGCCCCCGGCCCAGGGCACCAAGAGCAGCGCCAACACCGTGCCGTCAGGCCCGGGCGGGCTCAAACTGCCGGGCTGAACCCCAGCGGGCAAACCCCGGACGAGACAGCAGCCCGCTGACCTACCACCCGGTGGACCACCCGCCGTGGTGGTGGGTCAGCTGCCGCGATGGTGGGCGTGGGCGCCTTGTGTTGGCGCCTGGCTGTAGGCCCCCATGGGCCCGCCCGGGGTGTTGCCGGGGGTGGCCGGTGGGGCGCGGCGCACGCGGGGCACCACGCTGAGCTGCACGGTGTCGAGCACCGGGCCGGGCACCACGTTCAAGGCCTTGCGCGGCAGGTCCACCAGCTGTTCGGCGTGCCACACGCGCACCTGGGCGGCGCCGTCGGGCACGGAGGGGAAGCGCGCAATCCCGTCGTTGTCGGTCTTGAGCGACCAGGCCGAGTCCGTCACAAACACATGGCCGCGCATGGAGCCGTGCAGGTGGCAGCCCAGCAGCACCACACCGGGCGCGTCGAGCTTCACATCGGCAAAATTGGCGGGCTTGCCATCGGTCTTGCCCGCCAGGCGCAACTCGAAATTGGTGCTGGCTGCTGCACCGGGCGCGGCGGCCGGGGCCACGCCGGTGGGATTGCCGCGCACATGGTGGTCCCACCGGTCCTGGTTGGTAAAGCGCACCGTGGTGCCTGCAGACACCACCGTCACCGCAGGCACAAAGCGCATTTTTTCCTGCTCGATGGTGGGGCTGGCCTGCAGCAGGCTGGGCGGCGTACCCGCTGTATTGCCGGGGTAGATCACCACCACGGCGTCGGGCACGGGCTTGCCTTCGCGGTCCAGCACCTGGATCTGGACATTTCCGGCGCTAGCGCCTGTCCACAAAGCGCTGATAGCTATCAAAACAAGAGTATTTCTCATGGTGGTTCAACGAATGGTGATCACGTCCCGGTGCATGGGCGCCAGCAGGGCCAGCAAGCGGTTTTGCTGGGCGAAGGGTATGCCCTGGGCATCCATGGCGCTTTGCAGCACCTCGACCAGGGCGTTGAAGTGGCCCTTGTTGATGTCCATGTCGGCATGGGCTGATTTCATGTCAGCGCCTTCATATTTGCAAGGGCCGCCACTGAGCTGGCAGATCTGGTCGGTCAGGCTCTCCTTGAGGGCAGCGGGTTTGACATCCTTGAAGTGGCCGCCAATGCGTGGATCTTTGACCACACGGTTCACAAAGTCGTCCATCAGGCGGGTGATGCCGGGTTTCTCGCCCAGCGCCTGGTACAGGCCTGCAGGGGCCGTGGCCATGGCGGCGGTGCCCTGGGCAAACGCGGGCGGGGCCAGCAAGCCCCCCATAGCAATGGCAGTGGCGATGGCAAGGGCGATGAGGGTACGGTGGTGCGTCATGACAATCTCCTCGCTCAGAATGCGACTTGGGCCGACAGGTAGTACCCGGTCTGGCGGCGGTTGTTGGTGATGCCGGGCACGATGCGGCCCAGGTCCACATAGGCCAGCGTGAGCGACAGGTTCTTGCTGGGCGCCCAGGCCACAAAGATGTCCTTCCAGTCGTCCTCGCGCAGCGCGGCGCCCAGGCCTGCGGCGGCGCCCAGCGCCTGCAGGTTGTTGGGCTTGAAGCGGTACTCGGCGCCCACCGCGAGGTTCTTGCTGACCAGGTACGCCACCGAGAACTCGGGTTGCAGGCTGCGGCTGTTCTTGCCGGGGGCCGCCGAGCCAAAACCCAGCAGGCCGTTCTGGTTGGCGTTGGTGTAGCGCAGCGTGCCGTTGACGAGCACGCTCTGCGCCAGCAGCAGCTTGGTCGCACTCACATACACATCGGTGCCGCTGGTTTTGGTGCCCAGAAAGTCCAGCACCGACCCGATCGAGCCCGGGCGCACCCGCTTGTGCTCCAGCCCCACCGCAATCTGCGGCATCCAGCTGTCGCTGTCGAGCACGGCGTCACCCGCCACCCTGAGCTTGATGCCCAGCACATCCATCTTGATGTGCTGGCCCGGCGTGACACCAAACGGTGCAATGCCGTTGAGCGCGATGGCGGGCGAGGCATCAAAGTCCTGCCGCGCCAGCGACAGCTCCAGGCGGTCGTGCAGGCCCAGGGCCACGCCATAGCCGGTCAGGCCATAGTCCTGCGTGGCGGCGCGGGTGGCATGGGCGCTCACACCCATCTCGCCTTCGGTGGCGTTGCTTCCAATGACAGCCCAGGGGGTGAGCCCGCCACCCGCCGATCCGGCGATGGTGCTGACGCCGCCGGTGAGCAGCAGCTTGCCGGTATCGGCCCGGGCCGGGCCGCTGGCAAGGGCCAGCGCGGCCACAGCAAGAAGGATGGGTGGGGGCCTGTGTTTCATCGCAGTCTCCAGTGAATGGACGGTTGTAAGAAGATGTTGCCTTCTACATACGCCCCCGAGACCAAAGCGGATTCACGGACCCCGAAAAATTGTTGAAAAGCCGCTGCAACCTGCGGCTCAGGCCCTCACAGCATCCGCTGGATCAGCTCGCCCTTGAACAGCACCGGCCCGGTGGGCCCTGTCTCACTGGGCACGCCCCCCTTGGGCTCCAGGCTGATGGCGAGCGCTGGCACCTGGCGCACATCGGCCTCGCCCGCCACCAGCGTCAGCAGTTTGTCCTGCCCCAGCACCCCCAGCGAACGCGGCCCCCCCGCAGGCGGCAGCGCCCACAGCTGCAGGGATTTGTCCGCCCCCTCCTGGAAGCCCCCCACGCGCTGCAGCACCAGCTGGTTGTTTTTGGGATCGAAGGTGACGAGCATCGAGGCAGCGGCCTTGTCGTCGGCCAGCACGGCCACGTACTGGATCTGGGGCGTGGCCTGCAGTTGCTGCTGCAGGGCAGCAATCTGCGCGCCCGTGGTGGCGCGCAGGCCGCCGTTGACCTGCACACCCACCACCACCGCCGCCAGTGTGGCGATGGCACCGGCAGCGGCGGCACCGCGCCACAACAGCAGGTTGCGCCACCAGCCGCCGGGGGCTGGCGCGGGTGTGTGTGCGGGGGCGGCCTGCCGGGCGGCCAACATGGCCTGCTCCAGCTGGCCGGCCCGCACCAGGTTGTCGATGCGCGTCCACACAGCAGGCGACGGCGCCACCTGCGGTTGCAGCTCGGTCAGGCCCGACCAGCGGGTCTGCCACACCAGGGCCGCAGCGCGCACGGTGGCGTGCTCGCGGGCCAGGGTCTCGAAGCGGCGGCGGGCGCCACCGCGCAGCGTGCCCAGCGCGTAGCTGGCGGCCAGGCGGTCGAGCAGATCAGGGTGTTGGGTGATGTTCATGGCGACGACCTCAGGCATAGCGCGCCATGCAGGCACGCAGTTGCTCCAGCCCCCGGCGAATCCAGGTCTTGACGGTGCCCAGCGGCAGCTTGAGCTGCTCGGCCAGCTCGCCGTGGCTCTGGTCGCGCAGGTAGGCCAGGCTCACCACTTCGCGCTGTTTGCTCTCCAGCTTGCCCAGGCAGTGGTGCAGGGCAAAGGCCTGCTCGCTGGCGTCGGCGGCGTCCATGGGGTTGGGCGAGTCGCCTTCCAGCGTTTGCGCCATGTCATCGTCCAGCTCGTTCATCAGATCGGCCCGGTCGGAGCTGCGCTTGCGCAGGGCATCCAGCGCCCGGCTGCGCACGATCAGGCCCATCCAGGCCATGGGCGGGCTGAGCGACGCGCGGTAGCTGCCCGCGCTGCGCCAGATGGTCAAGAACGCCTCCTGCAGCACGTCCTCGGCCGCGTCCCGGTTGCGGACGATGCGCAAGGCCAGGCCAAAAAGCTGTGACGAGGTGCGCTCGTACAGCCTTTTCAGCGCGGAATCGTCCTGCGCGGCGATGCGGTCAAGGAGGTCCATCAGTTCACTGTCTGGGTGGAGGGTGCTCATGCGCCCATTCTCTGGGATTGGTCGGTTCGGCAGCGCCTGCGGGGCTTTGCCGTAGGTGAATACGCCACAGCGGGCACTTTGGATGTAGTAGGGGCACAAACAGCGACCCGGCGCCGGAAACCGGTGCCCCCGGATCGGCCCCCCCGGGCAGGACCGAATGAATCCAGATGGCTGGAGGGGCCGTATTGCAAGGGTTCGCCTGCTCGCGCCCAAGGCGCTTTCCACCCGTCGCTCCCCGCCATGCCCCTGCCCCGCCCACTGCCCCCTGTTCATTGTGTTGCCATAGCAGCCACCCTGCTATGGATGGCCCACAGCCCTGCAGCCGCCCAGTCGGTAGCGCGTGGCGCCGCGCTGTATGCCGCACACTGCAGCAGCTGCCACAGCGCCGACCAGCATGGCGACGGCCCCGCGCACCGGGGCGTGGTGGGGCGCCGCGCGGGGGCATTGAAGGACTTCGACTATTCGCCCGCGCTGAGCGCAAGCAGGATTCTGTGGACGCGTGCCACGCTCAAGGCCTGGCTGCGCGACCCCGAGGCGCTGATTCCCGGCCAGGGCATGGACTACCAGCTCGACCAGGCGCGCGACCGCGAGGACGTGGTGGCCTACCTGGCCACGCTCAAACGCCTGCCGTCGCCGGAATCCGCCGCCCGGTAACAGCCTGCCCCCGGCTCAGGCGGTGGGGAACGTACCCGGCAGCAGGATCGACGAATCCACGTTGTTGATGTTGGTGTGGCCGCAGAACGCCATGGTGATGTCCAGCTCCTTCTGGATGATCTGCAGCGCACGGGTCACGCCGGCCTCGCCAAAAGCGCCCAGGCCGTACAGGAAGCTGCGCCCGATCAGCGTGCCCTGCGCGCCCAGCGCGCGGGCCTTGAGCACGTCCTGCCCGCTGCGGATGCCGCCGTCCATCCACACCTCGATGTCCTTGCCCACCGCGGCCGCAATGCCGGGCAGCGCGGCGATGGAGGACGGCGCACCGTCGAGCTGGCGGCCGCCGTGGTTGCTGACGATGAGCGCATCGGCACCGCTGTTGACGGCCAGGCGCGCGTCTTCGGCGTCCATGATGCCTTTGAGGATCAGCTTGCCGCCCCAGCGCTTCTTGATCCATTCCACATCGCCCCAGTTGAGCTGCGGGTCGAACTGCTCGGCCGTCCACGACGACAGCGACGACAAGTCGCCCACGCCCTTGGCATGGCCCACGATGTTGCCGAAGCTGCGGCGCTTCGTGCCCAGCATGCCCAGGCACCAGCGCGGCTTGGTGGCCAGGTTGATGAGGTTGGCGATAGTCGGCTTGGGCGGGGCCGACAGGCCGTTCTTGATGTCCTTGTGGCGCTGGCCCAGGATCTGCAAATCCAGCGTGAGCTGCAGCGCCGAGCAGTTGGCGGCCTTGGCGCGGTCGATCAGGCGCTCGATGAAGTCGCGGTCGCGCATCACGTAGACCTGGAACCAGAACGGGTGGCGGCCCGTGTGCTCGGCAATGTCTTCGATGGAGCAGATGCTCATGGTCGAGAGCGTGAACGGGATGCCAAACGCCTTGGCTGCCTTGGCGCCCAGGATCTCGCCATCGGCGTGCTGCATGCCGGTGAGGCCGGTGGGCGCAATGGCCACGGGCATGGCCACGTCCTGGCCGACCATGGTGGTGCGCGTGCTGCGGCCTTCCATGTTCACGGCCACGCGCTGGCGCAGCTTGATGCGCTGGAAGTCGCTTTCGTTGGCGCGGTAGGTGCCCTCGGTGTACGAGCCTGAATCGGCGTAGTCATAGAACATGCGCGGCACGCGGCGCTGGGCGATGGCACGCAGGTCTTCGATGCAGGTGATTTTGGACAGGTCAGGCACGCAGGCTCTCCAGGATGGGAATTGCGCCAGATGGTAGGCGCTGGGGCATCGGCCAGCCATCAAAATTATTTCGAGGGGCTGCAACAAATTTCCAGCGCCGCGCCCGGGATGTGGCACAGCGGCGGCGCTTTATCAAGCAAAAAATGCCGTTACCGCCCAATGGACAAGCGCTTGTTGCTACCAAATAGATAGCAAATCGCAACCACTGCCCACTACGCGCCCCTCACCCCTCGGCGCCCACCGCCACTTCGGGTAGCACCACCTCGGGCTGCACATCCGGGCCCCGGTAGAGCATGAAGCGCATGCGGCCACCGCGCTTGGCGGCGTACATGGCGCTGTCGGCGTGGCGCGAGAGCGCATCGAAAGTGTCGCCATGCTGCGGGAACAGCGCAATGCCACCGCTGAGCCCCACGCGCACAGGCTCGCCCGCCAGTTCGAAGGGCGCGTCGCACGAGGCGAGGATCTTGCGCGCCACACCCCGCGCGGGCTCGGCGCCCTCCAGGCCGGGCAGCAGCACCACAAATTCGTCACCGCCCTGGCGGCACACGGTGTCGGACGCGCGCACGGCGGCCTTCAGGCGCTGGGCAAACTGCACCAGCAGCTCATCGCCCACATCGTGGCCCAGGCGGTCGTTGACCTCCTTGAAACCATCCAGGTCCAGGTACATCACGGCCAGCGACTTGCCATCGCGCCGCGCCTGGGCAATGGCCAGCTGGGCGCGGTCGTGCAGGAGCACGCGGTTGGGCAGGTCGGTGAGTGCGTCGTACTGCGCCAGGTGCGCCATGCGCTCGGCCATGGCCACGGCCTCGGTCACATCGCGCAGCACGGCCACCGCGCCCCTCACGGCACCATGGCGGTCGGTGATGGGACTGGCGGTTTCCTCCACCTGAAAACGCTGGCCGCTGCCCCGATGCTCCACCACGCCCCGCACGGCCTCCATCACGGCCGCTTGCTGGATGGCCGTGCGCAGGGGGCTGGGCAGCAGCGCGTCGTTGTCGGGGCTGCGCAGGCACACCACCTCGTCCACGTTGTGGCCCGCCGCATCAAAAGCCTGCCAGCCGGTCAGGCGCTCGGCCGCCGGGTTGAGGTAGGTCACCGAGCCCCGGGCGTCCGAGCAGACCACGGCATCGCCAATCGACTGCAGCGTGAGGCGCACGCGCTCTTTCTCGTCAAACAGTTCGTCCTCCATGCGCTTGCGCTCGGAGATGTCGGTGGTCTGCACAAAAATGCCGCGCACGGCACCCGCTTCGGTGTCAGGCACGTACGAGACGATGATGTGGCGCGACACGCCATGCACATCGAGCAGGGTGCTCTCGAACAGCTGCGGCTCGCCCTGCAGGGCGCGGTCCAGAAATGGCTTGTTCACGGCAAAACGCTCGGGCCCCACCAGCTCGCTGAAGTGCATGCCGCGCAGCCGATCGGGCTGGATGCCGAACCACTCGAAATGGGCCTTGTTGGCAAAACGGTTGAGCAGATGCGCGTCCCAGTAGCCGATCATCGACGGCATGTTGTTGAGGATGGTGCGCACATCGTGTTCGGCCTCGCTGAGCCGGGCGGCCACCTGCTGGCGCAGGGTCAGCTCGCGCACAAACAGCAGGGCCAGCCCCAGACAGGCGGCCATCAGCAGCAGCGCGAAACCGCCCAGCCACAGGGAGCTGCTGTACCACTTGCCCAGGATGGTGCTGGTGGCCTGGGCCACATTGATGATCAGCGGGAACTCGCCCACCTGCCGGAAGGAGTACAGGCGCTCGACACCATCGAGCGCCGCCGTGCCCACGAAGGAGCCATTGCCCTCCTTCTGAAAGCGCAGCATGTTGGGCGACCCGGCAATCGTCTTGCCCACGTCCATGTCGCCATAAGGGAAGCGCGAGATCACCACGCCATCGTTGCGGAACAGGTTCACACCACTGCTGGGGCCCATGTCCAGGGCACCGAAGAGCTCATTGAAGTAGCTCAGCCGCACGGCCCCCACCACCACGCCCGCAAAGCTGCCGTCGGCATGGAAGTAGGCCCTCGACAGGGGCAGGATGTTGAGCCCCGTGATGCGCGAAGGCACAGGCTTGCCGATGTACAGGCCCTGGTGCCCGTCCTTCTGGAACGCCAGGAAGTAGTCCCGGTCCGCCAGATTGGCCTTGCGCGGCGTGAGCGAGCCTGAATCCAGCACGATGTTGCCCTGGGCGTCGAGCACCAGCACATCCCCAGCGCCCCGGGAGCGCAAGGAGTTGTCGAACACCACCCGTGCGCGCAGCTCGGGGGGCAGGTCCCACACCTCGGAGCGCGCCACTTCGCGGGCCACGCCCTCCAGGGATTTGTCAAACGACTCGAGCACCCAGCCCAGGCCCTGCTCCAGGGTCTGCACCAGATTGGCATTGGTCTGCGCGGCGTAGTTCCACTCGTCCTGGCGGATGGTCCAGATCGAACGTGCAAACAGCACACCGATCCCCAGGGAGACCAACACAGCAAGCCAGATCAGGCGATGCGAAAAGAACTGGCGCAAAAAAGGCATAGAAATAACTTGTAACCATTTTAGGCGACCCGTATTGGGACGCTGAATGGGTAAATCACACCGTATTCCTCGGCTTTGGGCGCGTCAATGCGCAGCAGCCCTTATCGGGGGCGCCACAGCCCCCGCCGCCACGCCCGCTCCGCGCACCTCGATGCGGATCTCGTCCAGCACCTGCCCGCGCGCGTCGGTGATCTGCACCACATGCCGCCCCGGCCAGGGCAGCCAGGCCACACGCGGGCCCCGGCCCAGCGGCTTGCCGTCCATGCGCCAGAGCAGCCCGTCGCCCGTGGCCGTGAACTGCAGGCGCTGGCGCGCGGGGGGGATGTCCGGGTCCAGCGCAATGATGGTGCCGGGCGCGGGCGCGGTGATGCGGGCGGGGGCGGAAGGCGTGTCCACCACCTGGGTGGGCGATTTTTTGAAGCCTTTTTGGCCTTCTGCGCGCGATGGGTATGCCTTTTCAGCTATTGAATCAATAGCAAACAAGGCTTGCTGCGTGCCTTGCAGAAACCATTCGCTGCGCGCGGCCTCCAGCGGCGCGCGGGGCTCGGGCGCACCGCCCGGCATGCCACCGGCCACGGGCCCCGGGCCAAACCGCACCCCGGCCTGGAGCAGGCCCGCCGGGGCCTTGGGCGCACGGCTGGGCTCGCGGGCGTGCAAGAAGCCCATCACCGCCGCCCAGATGGGCGCCGCGCCGCTGGTGCCGCTCACGTCGTGCATGGCCGCACCACTGGCGTTGCCCACCCATACGCCCACGGTGTAGCGCTCCGACCAGCCCACGGCCCAGTTGTCGCGCATGTCCTTGCTGGTGCCGGTTTTCACCGCCGTCCAGAAGCGCGTGGCCAGCACGCTGTCGGTGCCGAAGGTGCGCGCACGCGCATTGCCGTCCGAGAGGATGTCGCCCACGATGAAGGCCGCTCGCGGGTCCAGGGCCGCAGTGAAAGCGGGAGCCCGCCCCGGTCCAAGCGCAGCCAGCGCCACCGGGCTGAGCCGCCCGCCGTTGGCCAGCGTGCGGAACGCATTGGTCAGGTGCAGCAGCGGCACCTCGGGGCTGCCCAGCGCCAGGCTGTAGCCAAAATAGTCGCCACTTTCGCGCAGCGGCAGACCCATGGCGCCCAGCTGGCGGTGGAACGCGTCGGGCGTGACCATGACCAGCGTGCGCACCGCCGGCACGTTGAGCGAGGCCGCCAGCGCTGTGCGCACCGACACCCAGCCCTTGAACTGCCGGTCGTAGTTCTGCGGGATGTAGAGCCCGCCCGCCGTGGCGATGTGCGCGGGCGAGTCGTCTACCAGCGACGCGGCCGTGAGGCGGCGCTCCGCAATTGCCTGCCCGTACAGAAAGGGCTTGAGCGTGGAGCCTGGCTGGCGCAGCGCCAGCACGCCGTCCACCTCGCTCGCCTGGCTGAGCTGGCCCGATGAGCCCACCCAGGCCAGCACCGCACCCGTGGCGTTGTCGAGCACCAGCACCGCACCGTCTTCCACATTGCGCCCGCGCAGCTCGCGCAGGTGCTGCTGCAGGGTCTGCATGGCAAAACGCTGCAGGGGCGCGCGCAGCGTGCTCAGCACACGCTCGGGCACCGCAGCGTCCTTGCCAAAACGCTGGCGCAGCAGGTGGCGCGCAAAGTGCGGGGCCACGCCTTCGCTCGCGTCAAACGCGCGGCGCTGCAGCGCGGCGGTGGTGAACAGGTCGAGCGCATCGCAGTCGATGCGGGCGCCCCGCTGCATATCGCGCAGCACGCCGCAAGCGCGCTGCGCCACCAGCGCAGGCCGCGCATTGGGCGCGCGCACCAGGGCAGCGGCCACCGCCGCTTCGCGGTCGTCCAGGCCATGCGCAGCCTTGCCAAACAGCGTGCGGCTGAGCGCATCGATGCCCACCAGCTCGCTGCGAAACGGCACAAGGTTGAGGTAGGCCTCCAGGATCTGGTCCTTGCGCCAGCGCCGGTCCAGCACCTGGGCCGCCACCGTCTGCCCCAGCTTTTGCACCACGGTGCGCCCGCCCGGGCCTTGGCGCCAGTCACCATCCAGGAGCCCGGCCAGCTGCATGGTGATGGTGCTGGCACCGCGCGTGCGCTGGTTCCACAGGTTGCCCCAGGCGGCGGCCGATGCGGCGCGCCAGTCCACGCCGCTGTGTTCAAAAAAACGCTTGTCCTCGCTCAGCACCAGCGCCTGGCGCAACGCGGGCGAGATGTCAGCCAGCGGCACCCACTGGCCACGCCGCACCGTGGGGTCGGTGCGCAGGCGCTGCAGCACCTCGCCTTCGCGCGAGAGCAGCACGGTGTCGGAAGGCTTGAAATCAGCACGTACCTCATCAAAAGTGGGGATTGCGCGCGCTGGACTTGCCGTGATAGCTACAAAAAATATAGCTACCAACAGTTGCACACCCAGGGCATGCCGCAGCCGCGAGCACATGCAGCGCACAGCACGCACCGACTCAGCGGCCATCGCGGCCCCTGCGAATTCGCGCCCAGGCCACAGCCCCAGCGGCGCCCAGCATCGGCGCGAGCACCAGCCAGGCCATGATCTCGGCCGCGTGGGACTGGCGGGGCAGATCCAGTACCCGTGCCCAGGCCACCACCACCCCGGCTGCGCAGCCCAGCACTGCCAACCAGCGCGCCCCGCGCAGCGGGGGCACCCACCACGCCAGCAGCAAGCACACCACCACTACAGCAACCTGGGCGTAGGCCATGGCCAGCACCTCCTGCCCATGGGCGTGGGCGGCCAGCGGGGCACCCGCCAGCACCGCGCACCACGCGGGGCGCAAGAAGGGGAATGGCCGCCGTTCAATCATCGGGGTGCTCCCGGTCAAACCGGGTTTCCGCCTCGCTCAGGTGGCGCAGCAGCACATGCGACATCAGGTTGACGCCGATGCCGCCAAACACCACGGGCAGCACGTACAGTGCAATGGACAGCTCGGAGATGAACACCGCGTCGTCCGCCAGCGACGGCGTGGTCTTGGCCAGGGACGCGAGCGACTGAAGCAGGTACACATCCACCCCCGCAATCAGCACCAGCGCCACGCCAAAACCCAGCACCGCCATGCGCGAGATGGATCGAGTGGCCAGCAGCAGCGCGTAGATGCCCGCTGGCAGCACCAGCGAAAACACCACCAGCAGCCAGAACCGCAGCTCGACAAAAACACTGAGACTCATGGCGGACTGCAATCAGGCAGGCTCGTCACAGGAGGATGCATGGCGCTGCGGCCTACCGGGCCGCCTCCACTTTCACCCGAGCGTTGGGGAACTCGCCAAACATCTCGGGCGCGTACATCGCCTCGACCCGGCTTGGCGGCAGCGCAAAGTCACCCACGTTGTTCAGGCGCACGGTGTATTCCATCTTGACCGTGCCCTTGGGCAGGTACTCGTAGTAGCTGCGGAAGGACTCGAAGCTGCGCTCCTCGAACGCGGGCCAGCCGGGGCCGGTGCGCGCCTTTTCGCCCTGCGTGGCGATGGCGGAATCGCGGCCCAGGCCGCTGCCCAGGATGGTGGCACCGCCCGGGATCGGGTCGGTGATGGCCACCCAGGTCATGTCGGCGCTGGCGTTCACCTCCAGCGTCACACGCAACACGTCGCCGCGTGTGTACTGGCCTGCGGGCAGCGACTTGTTGGCCTGCTCTACCGGCGTGATGGTCTTGGTGATGGCATAGCCCGCTGCAAACGGCGCCTTGAGCTGCACAGCCGCCACCGACTGCAGCGTGAGCCACGGCTTGCCGGGACCCTGGTGCGTGACGGCGAGCTGCTCCTTGCCACCTGTTTTGCTCCAGGGCAGGAACATGCCGTTGTTCTTCAGGTTGCCCGGCGATGCGGGCGCACCAAACCAGGTGACCTGGTGGGGCGCACCGGTCAGGTCGCTGGTCTTCACGCGCTCGACCTTGCTCCAGTCCACGCTGGCAGCATTGCCACCCATGCTTGCCTTGGTGGTGCCGGACACCGGCACGGCCTCGAACTTGGCACTGAATTTTTCCAGCGCCAGGCCGCCCCACAGGTTGGCCGTGGTGGTATGCCAGGCACCCGCCTGCTGGCGGCTGATGAAGCCGTTGGCCAGGCGACCCATGTCGTCCTTCCAGGCCGGGTCGTCCATCACGGCCAGCATCAGGCGCGCGGTGTTCACATCGCCGTTTTGCATCAGCCACCACCAGTAGTCGTCCTGCTCGGTGCTGAAGATGAGCTTGGTGCCCTGGAACGACAGGCGCGCGCGCAGGATCTGCTGGGCCTCTGCCAGGCGCTGGTCGCGCTGGGGCACGTCGGCCACGCGCTTCAGGACATTCACCCAGTCGATCACCGCATGCGTGGGCCACTGGTTGGGCGCGATGGTGATGCTGCTCACCATGCGGCCCTGGGCCTTGCCGTAGCGCGACAGCGCCTCGATGGCGGCGAGTTTGCGCATGTCCAGGTCCTTGCGCGGGCTCCAGAAGCTGCGCTCGATGCGGCCTTCGATGAAGGCGATCAGACCGCGCTCCATGGGTGCGCGCACGTCGTCGGGCAGCGCAAACGCGGGGTTGATGGCGGCCGCCTCGTGCGTGGCAGCCAGCACGTAGGCCGTGAGCGTGTCGCTGCCCCGGTTGCTGTCGCCATCGCGCGGCGGGAAGTAGTTGGCCAGGCCATCGCTGTCCAGGTAGGTGGGCAGTTGCGCCACCACGGTCTGCCACAGCGCACCGTCGCGCAGGCCCACGGCCTTGCTGGTCTTTTGCTCCAGGCAGGCAAAGGGGTAGCGCGCCCACCAGTCGCGCACGCCGGGCAGGCCTTCGGCCAGCTTGGGCTGCAGCGACATCTTCAGGCCGCCGCGCCCAAGCAGCGCATCGGCGGGCGGGTTCACATCCAGGTTGAAGCTGCCATCGACCTGCACCAGCGTAGCCTGCTGCACGGTGAGCGGCACGGCCGGGATCAGCTTCTGGCTGGCCTTGAGCGCGTCGCGCGCGCCGCTCACGGTGTCCTTGGCTTCGATCTCCCACAGGATGGCCTGGGCGCGGGTCTGCGCGAGCTGGGCGGGTGCGGTCACCGTCCACGCCACCTCGCGCGATTCACCGGCGGGGATGTCCACCGTCTGAGGCTTCAGGTCCAGCAGGGTGGCGCGTGGGGCCACCTCGACCTTCATCGCGGCCTTGGTGGTGTTGCGCAGCGTGAGCTGGGCGCGGAACTGGTCGTCCTCGCGCACCAGGGGCGGCAGGCCGCTGATGATCTGCAAATCCTGCGTGGCGCGGATGCTGGTGCTGCCGGTGCCGAACAGTCCGGTGGACGCATCGGCCACGGCCACGATCTTGAAGGTGGTGAGTGCATCGTTGAGCGGCACCGTCACCTTGGCCTGGCCGTTGGCGTCGAGCTGGATGGCGGGCTGCCACAGCAGCAGCGTGTCGAGCAGCTCGCGCGTCTGCGCCTTGCCGCCGCCACCGCCTGCGGGCACGGCCTTCTTGCCGTAGTGGCGGCGGCCGATGATTTCCATCTGCGCGGTCGATGTCTCCACGCCCCAGCTGCGGCGCTGGAGCATGGCTTCGAGCAGGTTCCAGCTGTTGTTGGGCATCAGCTCCAGCAGCGCCTGGTCCACGGCGGCCACGGCCACTTCGGCATTCGCGGCGGGCTTGCCGCCCGGCAGCGTGGCGGTGATGGTGACCTGCGCCTTGCCGCGCACGGCATAGCTTTCCTTGTCGGCCTGCACCTTCACATCGATCTGGTGGGCCTGCGTGCCCACGCGGATCTCGGCCAGGCCCAGGCGGTAGGCGGGCTTGGAGAGGTCCACCAGCGCGGTGGGCGCCTGGTATTCACGGCCTTCGTACCAGAAGGATGTCCACCATTCGCGCGGCGACTTGAAACCCCAGGTGAAGAAGCTGTACCACGGCACTTCGCGCAGGCGGCCGCGCAGGGCCAGCACGCTCACGTAAACGTTCGGACCCCACTCGGGCTGGATCTTGAGGCTCACCGTGGGGTCTTGCCCATTGAGCTGCACCACCTGCGTGTCGATGATGCCTTCGCGCTCCACCGCCACCAGCGCCGTGGCGTAGCGGAACGGCATGCGCACCTGGAATTTGGCGGTCTCGCCCGGCTGGTAGCTCTTCTTCTCGGGCAGCAGGTCGATGCGGTCGTGGTCTTCGCCACCAAACCACAGCTCGCCCTGGCGTGTGACCCACACCGACGAGGCCGCCACGCTGGTGTTGCCGTCCTTGTCGGTGGCCGTCACCACCAGCTCCACCTCGCCGGGTTCATCGAGCTTGGATTCGCACAGCAGCAGACCGCGTGCGTCGGCCTTGCCGCTGCACAGCGTGCCCAGGTCCTTGGTTTCGGTCTGGTTGTCGTAGCTGTAGAAGCCCCCCACCATGCGCTTGCGGGTGGTGGTGGTGATGCGCGCAATGGCCTGCACCTGGAGCGCGGTGTCGGGTGCGGGTTTGCCCGCGTGCTGCAGCGCCAGCGCCTGAAAGCGGATCTTTTGGCGGGCCGACACCCAGCCCTCGGTCTTGATGCCTGCCACCACGCCCGCAGGCCACAGGGCCTGCACGCTGCGGAGGGTCTGCACCTCACCGTTGGGATCGGCGTAGGTGGCTTCCATCACCAGTTCCTGCGGCTGGCGCGCCTGGGGCACGTTGTCGATGGTGAGCTTGCCCGCGCCGTCCTTGTTGAGGGTGAGCGGCAGCTTGTCGGCAATCACGCGAGCGTCCTGGCTGGCAGTGGCTTCTTCATCGTCGCTGCTGGCATTGGACGCATGGCGCTTGCGCGGCGGGTAAAAGCTGAACGCCTCGTAGTCGCTGTACTGCAGGGTCTTGCCGCGCACCATGGCCGACACGCGCACCGGCAGGTGGGCTGCGCCGCCACCGGCCACGTAGTTGATCTGCACATCGGTGGGCACCGAGCGGACTCGTACCAGCGCCTTCTTGTCGGCGGGCGCAATGCGGCCCTCCAGCACCGGCAGGCGGAACTCCTCGACCCGGAACTCGCCCGAGCCGAAGCTGCGTTCATTGTCCGCATCGTTGCGCAACTCCACCTGGTACACACCCAGCTTGGCGGCGGGCGGAATGGCAAAACTGCTCTGGGCACTGAGGCCACCGGTGGCGGTGCCCCGCCAGGCCAGCGGCTGGGTGAACTGCTGGCCGCTGCCCAGGTGGGTGATGACCAGGGTTTCAGGCCGCGCGTCGGGCAGGCCAAACCCCCTGCGGGTTTCGGTGCGCAGCAGGTGCTTCATCGACACGGTTTCGCCCGCACGGAACAGCGTGCGGTCGAAGATGGTGTGGGCCCGCTCGGTGGGGCGCGGACCGGTGTGGGTGGGCACGTTGAAGCGCCAGGGTTCGATGCCACGCTGCCAGTCGCTCCAGGTGAAGGCCATGTCCTCCACCCCGTCGGCCCCCTTGGAGCGCGCGCTCACAAAGTAGGCCTGGGTCCAGTCGTCGCCGCTGCAGGTGGGCGCCTGGGACGACAGCCCGTCGATCCGGGCCACGCCCTGGGCGTCGGTGGTGGCGCTGCCCACCTCGTTGCCCCGGCAGTCGGACACGCGCACCTGGGCGCCCTGCACGGGCTGGCCCTTGTCCAGCGTGGTCACCCAGGCCATGGCGTTCTCGCGGCCCAGCTTGAAGTGCACGCCCAGGTTGGTCACCAGCGCCGAGGTGCGCACATACATCGTGCGGCCCTCGCCGTGGCGGTCGTCCAGCAGCGAGGCGCCGAGCTTTTGCGACGCGATCTCTACCACATGGAAGCCGGGCGGCAGCGGGATGCCTACCACCTCGAACGGGCGCGGGTCGTTGTTCGCGGGTTTGGGCAGGTCCAGCGTCTTCACGCCCCCCTTGCCTGCCAGCAGCGACACCATGCGGCTCTGCACATGGCTGCGGTCGTCGTCCAGCACCTTGGGCAGTGGGCCGGTCACGTCCTGGCGCGCCTGCTTGCGGTCCACCAGGTAGTTGTCATAGCGCTTGACCTTGCGGAACCAGGCAATGATCTCGGCGTCGGTGCCGGGCTGGAGCGTGCTCACCTTGCCCGCAGGGGCGGCCGCACCGGGGGTGCCCGGCTGCAGGCCCTGCACGCGCAGGGCGGCTTCCACATTGCGCAAGGTCACCGGCAGCAATGCGGGGGGCTTGTCCGACGCGGGGCCTTCGGCAAAACGCTCGACGATGCCAAACGGCGCCGCCGCAAACTTGGCCAGGGGCGGCATGCCGCCGGTGGACACCTTGAGCGGGAAACTCTCGGCATTGCGCAGCGGGCGGCCCGAGGCGTCCTTGAAGTCCTTGGGCAGCTCCAGCGTGAACGCCGTGTTTTCGGCCAGGGGCGCGGCAAACTGCACGCTGTTGACCAGCGCATCGCCCTTCTGGCTTTCGATGCCGCCATCGGTCTGGGGCTTGAGGGTTTCCTTGGCCGACTTGAGGCGGATGGCCGTGGCCAGGCTGCGCGGCACCGGCGTGTTGAAGGACAGCTGCAGCGGGCGGATGGGCAGGCAGGCGGCCTGGGCGTTTTCGCGTTCGCAGCTGAACTCGGCCGAAAACGGCTCGCGCACCTTGAAGTCGAAGCGCTTTTCCACCGTGTTGGCCACGCCGCTGGGCGTGGCCACGCCCTTGCCAAACACGATCTGCATGCGCGAACCCGAGGTGAAGCGCCGGTTGCAGGCCAGCGTGGCGTACTGCAGTGGCTCCTTGGCCGCGCTTTTCTCCAGCCCCAGCGTTTTTAGTATCTCGGCACGCTGCGCGCCTTCGATCAAACGCACCGGCACGCGCTCGCCCACGCCTTCCATCGTGCACCAGACATTGGACTGGACGCTGGACGTGGTGGCAGGCCCATTGAGCTGCAGCACAAAAAACTGCTCTTCGTCGATCTGTTCGTAGGTGTTGGGGCGGATGACCTGCACAAACGGCCCACCGCTATTGAATTGATAGCTTTTAACGCCCGCCAGATCAGCCCCAAGGGCCGATTTGAACCCTGGTTTGACGGTGGCGGTGCAGCGCACGCCGGGCGGCAGGTCGCGCTCGAAGTCGAACACCCATTCACGCTCGCCCGTCCAGCGGCCCGTGCCTTTGGCCGCGCTGGCGTCGCTGCAGCTCAGGGTCAGTGGCGCCGGAGCCTTGGGATCGCCAAAGTTGACGGCTGCGGCATCAAACTTGGCCACCACCTGGCGCACCTGCGCCACTTCGCCCTGCGGCGAAAAGCTGCTGATCTGCAGGGCCTGCGCCCCCCAGGCCACCAGCGACAGGCTGGCCGCCAGCATCCATTGTTTTTTGTTCATTTTTCCCCTCCGAAGGAACCAGGGCGGACGTCCCCAGTGGCCCCGCGCGGGGAAGGGGAATTGCACGACCTGCGAGCGTAACAAAACGGCACCGCCGCCAGCGCAGCGTTGCAAGCGCTTACGTATGCCGACGGCCAGGCTGCCATCGGGCTTTGTCCCCCATGGACAGGCCCGCCCAAAGTGCGCACACTGGCAAAAAACCTGTTCCAAGCTGCTGCGTTGCGCGGCCCTCGCCCAGCCCAGCGCGGCCCACGCCAATCCACTGTAAGGAGATGCCATGAACCGCGTGCATTACGACAGCCACCAACTGGACGAGCTGGTGCTGCAGATGATGGAGACCGAACAGGTGGGCGAGCGGGTGTACCGTGCCGCCCTCGCCTGCGCCCACCTCCCGGCCCTGAAGAAGGAATGGCAAGGCTACCTGCGGGACAGCCAGGCGCACCAGGGCGTGGTGCGCCGCATGTGCGACGCGCTGGGCCTGGACCCGGATGCCCCCACCGCCGCGCGGGCCGTGACGCGGCAGCTGGGCGACACATGGGTGCAGGCCATCGGGACGGCCCAGCGCACTTGCGACCCGGACACCGCCCAGCTGGTGGCCTGCGAATGTGTGCTGCACACCGAAACCAGCAACCATGCCCAATGGGAGTTGTTGGGCCGGGTGGCCCGGGTGGCGGTGGGCGACGTGGGCCAGACGCTGAAGGCTGCCCACAAGGCCGTGGAGAAAAACGAAGAGCACCACCTGCACCACATCCAGGGCTGGCACCGCGAACTGGCCATCCAGGCGCTGGGCCTGCCCGCCGTGCTGCCACCGCCCGAGGCGGGCAAAAAAATGGGGCATGGCCTGGGTGGCACGCCCCGGGCAGAGCCGCAAGCGGCCCTGCACTGAAAACAAACCAAGGGGGAAAAGACCTGCAGGCCCCCTGCCCCGCGTGGGTCAGCCCGGCTGCGCTGCGGCGCCCCCCGGGGAATCAGCCAGCGTGGCCAGCCCCTTGCCGCCGTGTTTGCTGGCGTAGAGCGCGCGATCGGCGCGGTCCATCAGCGCAGGCAGCGCCTCCACCGCCGGGCCCTGGAACAGCGCCACCCCGATGCTGGCGCCAATCAGCACATGCTGACCGTTGTCGAGCCCGATAGGCGCCACCAGTGCTGCCAGCACCTTGTGGGCCATCTCCATGGCCGCATCGGGTGAATCCACCGCGTTGAGCACCAGGGCAAACTCATCCCCACCCAGCCGGGCCGCCGTGTCGTTAGCACGCGCCAGACCCGACAGGCGCTGCGCGACACGGACCAGCACCTGGTCGCCACTGCCATGGCCCTGGCTGTCGTTCACGGCCTTGAAGCCGTCCAGATCCACCAGCAACAGCGCACCGGCACGGTGGTCGCGGTAGGCCGCCAAAGCCGCCTGCGAGAGGCGGTCTTCAAACAGGCGCCGGTTGGGCAGCCCCGTGAGGCGGTCGTGGCTGGCCAGGGCCAGCACCTGCTGGTGGGCCCGCACCAGCCGCGCACTGAGCAGGCCCAGCACCAGCGCAAATGCATAGGCCAGCATCACCACCAGCGTGGGCGCACGGCCCGCTGCCGCCCAGCCGCCGCTGGGCACCGCCCCCAGGATCCAGCTGCCGCCCCCGGGCAGCGGCACATCGAGCGTGGCAGGCGCCTCGTCAAACAACTGGGGGCGGCCAATGAACACCGCGCCCTGCGCCCCCATGGCGTCCAGGCCCCGCGCCGCCACCTGGAAACCCATCTGCTCCGTGTTGAGCCCCACATCGGCAAACAAGGTGTCGGCATTGACCGTGAGCGACACAATGCCCCAGTACTGCGGCCCACCCACGGGCGGCCGCTCGGGCGGGTGGGCCAGGAACACCGGCGTGCGGCTGATGATGCCCAGCCCGCCCTGCACCAGGGGGATGGGGCCCGCCACCACCGTGCGGCGGGACTGGATGGCCCGCTCCACCGCCCCGCGCTGCTGGGGGTTGTCGAGGTAACGCAGACCAATGGCTCGCTCGTTGCCCACGCGCGGATACACATCGGCGATCACGTTGTCGGGCGCCAGCGCCAGATTGCGGATGTTGCGCTGGTGCTCCAGCAGGCGACCGACCACGGTGGCAAAAATCTCGGGCGCCATGCTGCCCTGCGCGGCGATGAAGGCGGCCACCGTTTCGGGCACCGACAGGGTACTTTGCAGTTGCCGGTCCAGCCGGTCACGGATCTGCAGCAAATGGCTTTGCGCCTGGGCCGCGATCTCGGCCCGCGCCTTGGTGTGCGAGATGTCGATGACCACCCAGGCCAGCAGCGCAGCCAGCGCGCCGCTGCATGCCCCCACCACCAGGGGCAGGTACCGATGCTGGATCCAGTTGGAAGGAAGGCGGCTGGTGGGCATGGGGGAAGAAGGAGTGCAAAAAAACGGCCCCATGCACACCGAGACTACGCCCGGAGCGCGGAAGCCGGGCACAGCATAAGCGAACACGGCTTGCGCGGGGCTTGCCGCCCCGCCTGCTTACTGCGCCACGAAGCCGCTGGTCTTGATGATGCGCGCCCAGGCCTCGGTGTAGGCCTTCTCGCGCGCAGCCAGTTGCTGGGGCGACATATGGCCCACCGTGAGGCCCATGGCCGTAAGGTGGTCGCGCACATCGGGCTGGGCCACCACCTTGGCCAGTGCGCTGGAGAAGTCGGTAATGAACTTCTGCGGCGTGCCGGTGGGCGCATAGATGCCGTAGTACGGCAGGTCTTCAAAGCCCTTGAGGCCCATTTCGTCAAACGTGGGCACGTCGGGCATGGCAGCCTGGCGCTTGGTGCCCAGCACGCCCACCACACGCACCTTGCCGGCCTTGTGGTTCTCCATGAAGTCCTGCACCGAGGCCACGCCCGCACCAATCTGGTTGCCCAGCATGTCAGCCATCATGGGTGCACTGCCCCGGTAAGGCGCCGAGACCAGGTCCAGCTGGTACTTCTGCCCGATCAGCTTGACCAGGAACTCGGGCGTGGACGCCGGGGCGGGAATGCCCACCGCGCCCTTGCCACCACCCGACGCCTTAAGCCAGCCCACGTACTCGGTGAACGACTTCGCAGGCGTACCGCCCGAGACGGCAAACGCATTCACAAAGGTGGCAAAACCGCCCACGGCCACGAAGTCGTGCGCGGGGTCGAAGCCGGGGTTTTTCACCACCTGGGGCAGGATGGAGATGGTGTGGTCGTGCGTGAGGAACAGCGTGGTGCCATCGGGCGCCGAGGCCTTGAGCGCCTGCGCGGCGATCTGGCCGCCCGCGCCGGGTCGGTTCTCGACCACCACAGGCTGGCCCAGCACGTCCTTGAGTTTTTCGGCCAGCGTGCGCGCAATGGCGTCGGTGCCGCCACCGGGCGGGAAACCCACCAGCAGGCGGATGGGCTTGGCCGACTGGGCCGATGCCAGGCCCACGGCCAGCGCAGCGCCCACAAAGGCTCCAGTGCGCACCAGGCGGGACAGCAGATTGCGGCGGGAAGTCTTTGTCATGGCGGAACTCGTTGATTTGAATGGGGTGTTTGCGGGGCGCGACCGTACAACAAGCACGGTTCAGGCCAGCGGCAGCCGCGCAAGGGCCGCCCCGCCGCGCTGGCTGCGTCCCCCTTCCCGAATTGCACAGCAATTCGAGAGAAGGGGGATGGCGCGCAGCGCCTCAGGGGGTTGACTCATTTTTCCAGGCGTGCGCGGTGGCGGGCCAGCTGGGCGCGCACCTGCGCAGGCGCGGTGCCGCCCAGCGTGTTGCGCGCGTTGAGCGAACCACGCAGGCTCAGGCACTCGTACACGTCTTTCTCGATGGCCGGGTGGAAGCCCTGCAGCACGGCCAGGGGCAGCTCTGACAGGTCGCAGGCGTGCGTGGTGGCCGCCTTCACTGCATGGGCCACCGTCTCGTGCGCGTCACGGAAGGGCAGCCCCTTCTTGACCAGGTAGTCGGCCAGGTCTGTCGCCGTGGCATAGCCCTTGAGCGCGGCCTGCTCCATAGCGGGCGCGTTGACAGTAATGCCGCCTTCCTTCTTGCCCGTGGCGGGGTTCAACTGACCGCCCACCATCTCGGCGAAGATGCGCAGTGTGTCCTTGAGCGTATCCACCGTGTCAAACAGCGGCTCCTTGTCTTCCTGGTTGTCCTTGTTGTAGGCCAGGGGCTGGCCCTTCATCAGCGTGATCAGGCCCATCAGGTGGCCGACCACGCGGCCGGTCTTGCCGCGCGCCAGTTCGGGCACGTCGGGGTTCTTCTTCTGCGGCATGATCGACGAGCCCGTGGTGAAGCGGTCCGCAATCTTGATGAAGCCGAAGTTCTGACTCATCCAGATGATGAGTTCTTCGGACAGGCGGCTCACGTGCACCATGCACAGGCTGGCCGCGGCGGTGAATTCGATCGCGAAGTCGCGGTCGCTCACGGCGTCCAGGCTGTTCTGGCACACGCCCTCCATGCCCAGGGTTTTTGCCACGCGCTCGCGGTCCAGCGGGTAGGTGGTGCCGGCCAAGGCCGCGCTGCCCAGCGGCAGCACATTGGTGCGGCGGCGCACGTCGGCCATGCGCTCGGCGTCGCGCTTGAACATCTCTACATAGGCCAGCATGTGGTGACCAAAGCTCACCGGCTGGGCCACCTGCAGGTGGGTGAAGCCGGGCAGGATCACGTCCACGTTCTGTTCGGCCACATCCACCAGCGAGACCTGCAGCTCTTTCAGCAGGTCGCCAATCAGATCAATCTCGCCGCGCAGCCACAGGCGCACGTCGGTGGCCACCTGGTCGTTGCGGCTGCGGCCGGTGTGCAGGCGCTTGCCCGCGTCGCCCACCAGCTGCGTCAGGCGGGCTTCGATGTTCAGGTGCACGTCTTCCAGATCCAGCTTCCATTCAAAGGCGCCGGATTCGATCTCCTGCTTGATCTGCGCCATGCCGCGCTGAATGGACACGTGGTCTTCGGCACTGATCACCCCCTGGGCCGCCAGCATCTCGGCATGCGCCAGACTGCCCGCAATGTCGGCCTGCCACAGGCGCTTGTCGAAGAACACGCTGGAGGTGTAGCGCTTGACCAGGTCGCTCATAGGCTCGGAGAACAGCGCCGACCAGGCCTGGGCCTTGGTGTCGAGCTGGTTGTGGGACGGCGCAGAGTCAGCGCTGGTGGCTTGGGCTTTGGACATAAGGAGGGCAATAATCCGGAAGTTCAGACACCCGGACTACCCGGGCGCCGCAATGCAAAACACGCAAATTTTATCGACCCAGCCCCCGCTGCCGGATTCTGCCCCTCCGGAACGGTCCGCGCGCAGCGTGCGGGCCGCTGCGGGCGCCGGGCCAGGCGGGCAGCCGCCGCGCGGTCGGGCCCTGGTGTTTGATGCCTGCCAGGTCGGTGTGGTGCTGCGTGCTGTGCTGTTTGTGGAAGCGGTGGTGGGCGTAGGGGCCATGTATGGCGCCAGCAGCCCGCTGCAGTGGCTGGCCAGTCTGGCGCTGCTCACGGGCGGCGCACTGCCCGCCACGCTGGTGTGGCTGATCACGGCCTGCAGCCTCAAGACCGTGCTGCAGCGCCTGTCCACCGCGCAGCAATATGCGGCAGGTGTGCTGCTGGGGGCGCTGGCCGGCGCTTACGGGTGCGGCATGCTGGCGCTGGTGGGCATGGCTGCGTCGCCCCCCTGGCTGGCCAGTGCCGCCACGGGCGCCCTGCTGGCCGCCATGCTGGTGGCCGCGCTGGTGCTGCGCGCACGGGGACGCACCCCGGCAGCCACCACGGCGCGCCTGACCGAGCTGCAGTCGCGCATCCGTCCACACTTCCTGTTCAACACCCTCAACAGCGCCATCGCCCTGGTGCGCGAAGAACCGGCCAAGGCCGAATCGCTGCTGGAAGACCTCTCCGACCTGTTCCGCGTGGCCCTGGTGGAGCAAGGCGAATCGGTCACGTTGGCCGAAGAGATCACGCTCGCGCGCCGCTACCTGGCCATTGAAGAGGTACGGTTTGGCAAGCGCCTGCAGGTGCAGTGGAACCTGGACCCACGCACCGACGCCGCCCGCCTGCCTCCGCTGCTGCTGCAGCCGCTGGTCGAGAACGCCGTCAAACACGGCGTGGAGCCCAGTGCGCGCGGCGGCAAGCTGCGGGTGCTGACCGAGCTGCGCGGCAGCCGCGTGGTGGTGCGCATCACCAACACCCTGCCCCCCAAGGATGGCCGCCATGGCGCGCCGGACGACGGCGGTGCGAGCAGCAGCAAGGGGCATGGCATTGCGCTGGCCAATGTGCGTGCGCGGCTGGCACTGCTGCACGACGTGCAGGGCGAATTCACGGCGGGCGTGCAGGACGGCCTCTACCAGGTGCGCATCTCGCTGCCGGCGCCCGAGCCCAAAAAGAACCCCGGCCCCCCCTCCCGCGCACGGCACCCCGTGCGCCGGGGGGCGCCACCGCTGCGCCGGGGCGCGGTGCCCGCACCTGACGAGCATGCGCCCCTGGACGACCACCCACCCTTTGACCGCCCATGAACATCCTCATCGTTGACGACGAAGCCCTGGCCCGCAGCCGCCTGCGCACCTTGCTGTCCGACTGCACGGACACCCAGCGCATCACGGTGGCCGAAGCGGCCAATGCGGGCGAGGCGCTGGCGCAGCTTGGCCCCACGGGCGGGCGGGCGTTTGACCTGGTGCTGCTGGACATCCACATGCCGGGGCAGGACGGCCTGTCGCTGGCGCATGCGCTGCAGGCCCTGCCCCAGCCCCCGGCGGTGGTGTTTGTGACGGCCCATGCCGACCACGCGGTGAGCGCGTTCGAACTGGACGCCGTGGACTACCTCACCAAGCCCGTGCGCCGTGAGCGCCTGCAGCAGGCGCTTGCCAAGGTGCAGCGCAATGCCCGCGCCCCAGCACCAGTGGCTGCGCCCAGCGTGCCCGAAGGCGAAACCCTGCTGATCCAGGACCGGGGCCGCACCGAGCGCCTGCCCCTGGCCGAGGTGCTGTACTTCAAGGCCGAACAAAAGTACGTGACGGTGCGTACCCCCACCCGCAGCTACATCATGGACGGCTCGCTCAGCGAGATCGAAGCCAAGTTCGCCCCCCGTTTCATGCGCATCCACCGAAACGCCCTGGTGGCCCGCCGCGCCGTGCGGGCGCTGGAGAAACACTACGACCCCGAGGAGGGCGAGGGCTGGGCCGTGCGCCTGCAAGGCTCCACCGAACTGCTGGCGGTGTCGCGCAGGCAGGTGGCGGCAGTGCGGGAAGAGCTGGCGCGGTAAGTTGGATAGCCTTTTAAGGCCTCACCGCGCGACCATCATGCGTTTTTTGCTATTTAATTTATAGCAAACGCGTACTTTTAGGTCGGCGCTCAGTTGCGAGTTGGCCCAATGCAAACACCCCCACCGGCGGGGTAGTGAGCCAACGCAGCACATAGGTACGTTGCGCGAGGCCATTGGCAATGCGTGCGGCCTGCTGCTGTTCGCCCACCAGGCGGGCCTGCAGCAGCGGGTCGCTGGTGCCGGTGGCCGCCACGCTTTTGTTGATGACCCAGGCCCAGGGCTCGATGTGGGCGCGGCGCAGGTCGTCCTGCAGCGCTGCCGCCTGGCTCACGGGGGTGACTTCGGGTAGCGTGACGATGACCACATGGGTCATGTCAGCGTCCTGCAGCCGCATGAGCGGGGTGATGATGTGTTTGGAGTTTGCGCTGCCTTCGTACTGCTGCGTCATCTGCCGGTGGTAGGCGCCGGTGGCGTCCATCAGCAGCAGGCTGTGGCCGGTGGGCGCCGTGTCCAGCACCACAAAGGCGCTGCGCGCTTCATTGACCACGCGGCTGAAGGCGTGGAACACGGCCACCTCTTCAGTGCAGGGCGACTGCAGGTCTTCCAGCAGCAGGGCGCGGCCCGCGTCGTCCAGCGCCTTGCCCCGCGTGGCCATGATCTTGTCGATGTAGGCCTGGGTTTCGGCCTGCGGGTCGATGCGCCCCACTTTCAGCCCCGGCAGGCTGCCGTCGAGCTGGCTTTGCACGTGGGCAGCCGGGTCGGTGGTGGTGAGGTGCACGCTGTGCCCGCGCTGCACCAGGCCCACGGCGAGCGCAGCAGCAATGGTGGTCTTGCCCACGCCGCCCTTGCCCATCACCATGATGAGGCCGTGGCCCTTGGCGGCCAGCGCATCGGCCAGGGACGAGAGGGGTTCGGCCTGCAACGACGCGACCGCAGCGGCAGAGGGCGCGCTCAACGGCACCTCGCCGCCGCCCAGCAGGGCCCGCAGCGCGGGCAGACCCACGGTGTCAAAGGCCCGCAGGGGTACCTCGTCACGCGGCAGCTGGGCCAGCGCATCGGGCATCTGGGCCACAGCCTGCTGGCCCAGGGCTTCGATGGCATCGGCCACGGCGTCCTTCCCCGGCCGACTGGCATGGAACACGCCGTTGATAGCCAGGCGCTGGTTGGCCAGGCCCAGCGCACGCAACTCCAGCGCGGTGCGTGCGGCCTCCTGCATGGGGCGGGGGTCGGGACGGGTGACCAGCACCACGGTGGTCAGGGCCGGGTCACTCAACGCGGCCAGGGCGGCGTTGAAGCGGGCCTCCTGCATCTTCAGGCCCGAGTGCGGGCCCAGGCACGAGGCGCCCCGGTCGTTGCCCGCCAGGAATCCGGTCCAGGCCTTGGGCAGGCTCAGCAGGCGCAGCGTGTGGCCGGTGGGCGCGGTGTCGAACACCACATGGTCGAACACGTGGCCGATGGCGCTGCCCTCGCTGGCCAGCAGCGCTGCAAATTCATCGAACGCCGCAATCTCGGTGGTGCAGGCGCCCGAGAGTTGCTCACGCACCGTCGCGCGCTCGTCGCTGGTGGCCGTGGCCTCCAGCTGCGCCAGCACGCGCTGGCGGTAGGCCTCGGCGGCCGTATCGGGGTCGATGTTGAGCATGTGCAGCCCCGGCACCCCGGGCACGGCCACAGGCTGGTTGGACAGCGGCACGCCCAGCATTTCATCGAGGTTGGAGGCTGCATCGGTGCTGACCAGCAGCACCTGCCGCCCGGCGTCTGCCAAGGCAATGGCCGCAGCTGTAGACAGCGAGGTCTTGCCCACGCCGCCCTTGCCCGTAAAAAACAGAAAACGCGTGGGCTGTGCGAGCAGGCCCAGGGTGACGGTGGCGGCGTGTGTGGAAGTCATCTCACCAGAATGGCACAACCACCTGGCGCGGCCTTGAGCCAGGTCAAGGGCGTCAATGCGCGTGCGCCGCCCCGCTCACCAGCGTGACGATCACCATGCCTGCGATCAGCCAGGCGATCTGCGCGATGGTCTCGCGTGCCGTGAGGCGCTTTTGCAGCTGGGGAATCAGGTCGGCCAGCGCCACATACACAAAGCTGCTCGACGCCACAGCCAGGAAGTACGGCAAGAAGTCCTGCAGCTGCCCCACCAGGAAGTAGCCCACCACCCCGCCCAGCGCCGTCACCGCGCCCGCCAGCGACACCTTGACCAGGGCCATGCGGCGGTTGGGGCTGGTCTGGCGCAGCACCACCAGGTCGCCCATGTGGTGCGGCACCTCGTGCGCCAGCACCGAGACGGCAGCAATCACCCCCAAACGGATATCGGCCAGGAAGGCCGAGGCGATCAGGATGCCGTCGCCAAAACAATGCACGCTGTCGCCCGTCAACACAGCCCAGCCGCCCGAGCGCGGGCCATGGTGGTGGTGCGCATGGCTATGGCCATGGCCATGGCCGTGGTGGGCATCGTGGGTATGCCCATGGCCGTGGGCATAGTCCTGCGCGGCAGGCGCAGAGTGGCTGTGCTCATGCCCGTGGTGCCACAGCTCGGCCTTGTCGAGCAGAAAGAAGAACACCACGCCCACCAGCAAGGTGGCAAACAGGTCGTGCGCGCCCGCCTGGCTCTCGAACGCCTCGGGCAGCAGGTGCATGAAGGCCGTGGCCAGCAGGGCCCCTGCCGCCAGGCTGAGCAGGTGTTGCGGGCCCACACCATCGGCCCGACCGCCCAGGCCCAGCCGCATGAGCAGTGCGGCCAGCCACACGCTGCCAATGCCTGCGGCCAGCGTGGCCAGAATGATTGCTATCAAAGTCATAGCTAATTGCGCTTTATAGACAGGCGCCAGGGCCTATTTTCTTTCAAAAAACCACACCCGAAATCGCGATAAAAAAGCCGCCCCCGTTGGGGGGCGGCTGCAGTCGGCCCACCGGCACAGGGCCGGATCAGGTCGCACAGGAGGGTCAGACCACGCCCTGCGCCTTGAACCAGGCCAGCGCGCGCTTCCAGCCATCCTCGGCCGCTTCCTTGCGATAACTCGCGCGGTAGTCGGCATGGAAGGCATGGGGCGCGTCGGGGTACACCACAAATTCCGATGCCTTGGCCTGCGGCGAGCCACCGGCCAGGGCAGCTTTCATCTTATCAACCGTGTCAAGGGGGATGCCGGTGTCTTTTTCACCATACAGACCCAGCACGGGCGCCTTGAGGATGGGGGCGATGTCCACAGGGTGCTTGGGCGTGAGTTCGCTCGCCTGGCCCACCAGGCGCCCGTACCAGGCCACACCGGCCTTGACGGGGCCATGCGCGGCATACAGCCAGGTGATGCGGCCGCCCCAGCAAAAGCCGGTGATGCCCACCCGCGCAGCGTCGCCACCGTTGGCGGCGGCCCACTGCACGGCGCCGTCCAGGTCGGCCATCACCTGGGCGTCGGGTACCTTGGAAACCACCTCGGCCATGAGCTTGGCGATCTCGGTGTACTGCGAGGGGTCGCCCTGGCGCGCGTACAGCTGGGGCGCAATGGCCAGGTAGCCCGCCTTGGCGAACCGGCGGCAGGTGTCGGCGATGTATTCATGCACACCAAAAATTTCCTGGATCACCAGCACCACCGGCAGGCCTGTCTTGCCCGCTGGTGCCGCGCGGTAGGCGGGCACCTTGAAGCCATTGACCGTGAAGCTCACCTCGCCCGCCGTCAGCCCATCGGCCGGTGTGGCAATGGCCGTCTGGGCCATGATGGGTGCGGCGGCAGCCGCGTAGCCCAAACCCAGCGCCGCCTGCAGCGCGGTGCGGCGGGTGGCGCCCGCATCGGTGGTGCGGCCCGGCAGCAGGGCATGGGCGTCGGTGTGGAGGTCGTCATTGAGCATGGGGTTCTCCGAAAAAGGGGGGCCAAGAAAGGGACGAGCCCCGCAGTCTAGGGCTTGTTGCGGGGTTTTGCAGGCCGCCTGGCGGCAGCCCCCGGGGCGTGCCTGCGGGCTGCACCAACCGCCCCGCTGGGGTTTACCGCAGGGCGGCATTTTCGGGTATCGAAATTGGGGCAGCACTGCTAGACTTTCTTCGAACCGCCCGGCGCCTGCCGCGTGCGCCCCCACCAACCCACCCCGTGCCCCCCAGGTAGCCCAGCCCCTCAGCCCCTCGCCGCGACTGCCCACCGCATGCACCGCACCACGCCACCCACCCTGCCGCGCGGACACCTGCTGGCGTTGCTGGTGGCGGGGGTTTGTGGTGCTGGCGGCCTGGCCCTGCTGACCTGGGCACTGGCCAGCCGGTCCATGGACCTCGCAACCCGCATTGCATCCACGGCCGCCGGGGCCGGGCTGGTGGCCAGCGCATTGCTGTCATGGTGGCTGGTGCGGCAGGTGTTGGCACTGCGCGCCACGGCCAGCGAGGCCCAGGCAGCCGCCCGGCGCGCCAGTACCCAGCTGTCGGCCACGCTCGACATCCTGCCGGACGGACTGGCCATCTACGACGCTGACGACCGCCTGGTGCTGTGCAACGCCCAGTACCGCGAGGTGAACACGGGCACCTCGATGGCCGTCGAATACGGCACGCTGTTCGAGGATGTGCTGCGCCGCGCCGCACGCTCGGGCCACATTGTGGACGCGCGGCCCGACGTGGACACCTGGCTTGCCCACCGCATGGCCCGCCATCGCGCCCCCGAGCTGCCTGAAGTGCAGGAGGTCGAGGGCGACCGCTGGATGCGGATCACCGAACGCCTCACCGAAGGAGGCGGCGTGGTGGTGCTGCGCGCCGACATCACCGATGTTGTGCACAAGGAGCGCGCCCTCAAGCAGGCGCTGCACGATGCCGAGCGCGCCGAACGCAGCCTGCGCGAGGCCGTCAATGCCATGCCCGCCGGGCTCGAAATCTACGACGAGAACGACCGCCTGGTGCTGTGCAACGACCAGATGGCACGCCTGCGCCCGCACCTGCCGGTGGCGGAGTCGCTGGGCAAGACCTACGAAGAGCTACTGCGCGCGGGCCTGCGCCATGGCATCCCCCAGGAGGCCAGCGGCCAGGAAGAGCTGTGGCTGGCGCACGAAATGGCGCTTCGTGGCCACCGGCCCGGCCCGGAGGTGCGCCACTACCCGAATGGAGCCTGGATGCACATGCACGAAAGCCGCACGCCCTCGGGCATGACGGTGGTGGTGCGTCTGGACATCAGCGACCTGATCGAGCAGCGCCACAAGGTCGATGCCGCCCGGCAAGAGAACCAGCGCATCCGGCAGCTGCTGGAGCGTGCGGTCGAGGCACTGCCCGTGAGCATCGAGATCTTTGACGAGCAGGACCGCCTGGTGCTTTTCAACCAGCAGCTCTCACGCATGTACCCGCACATGAACTACGCAGAGCATCTTGGCAAGAGCTTTGCCGACATCCTGCGCTACTCGGTGGAGCGGGGCCTGATCCCCTCGGCCCAGGGCCGCGAGGAAGCCTGGATCGCCGAGCGCCTGTCCGAGCACGGCAGCCGCACGTCCACCCTGGTGCAGCGCCTGGCCGACGGGCGCTGGATCAACATCTACGAAACCCGCACCCCCGAGAACTACGTGGTGGCGGTGCGCCTGGACATCACCGACCTCATTGAGCAGCGCCAGGCCCTGGAGAGCGCCCAGGAGGCCGCACAGCAGGCGCGCCAGCTGCTGCAGGACGCGGTGGAATCCCTGCCCGAAGGGTTCGCGCTGTTCGATGCCGACGACAGACTGGTGGTGTGCAACACACAGTACCGCAGGCTCTACCCCATCTCGGCGCCGGTGATCGTTCCGGGCAGCACGTTCGAGCAGATTGCTCGTTATGGCGCCGAGCGGGGCCAGTACCTGGACGCCGTGGGCAACGAAGAGAAATGGGTCGCCCAGCGCGTGGCTGACCACCGCGCGGCCAACCAGGCCGTGCTGCAGCGCCTGCCCGAGGGCCGCTGGCTGCAGGCCGATGAACGGCGCACGCCCCAGGGCGGCATTGCCGGTGTGCGCACCGACGTGACCCAGCTGGTGCGCAAGGAGCAGGAACTGGCCGCTGCCAACGCCAAGCTGGCCCTGCTGTCCACCACCGACGGCGTGACCGGCATCAGCAACCGGCGCCGCTTTGACGAACGGCTGGCCGCCGAGTGGATGCGCTGCGGCCGCCACCACCTGCCGCTGGCCGTGGTGCTGATCGACATCGACCATTTCAAGCTCTACAACGACCACTATGGCCACCTGGCGGGCGATGAATGCCTGCGCCGCGTGGCCCAGCTGCTGCAGGGCAACATCCGCCGCGCAGACGAAATTGCCGCCCGCTATGGCGGCGAAGAATTTGTGCTGCTGCTACCCGACGCCACCGTGGCCGACGCGGTGACGGCTGCCCAGCGCTGCATGGACAGCCTGCGCGAAGCCGCCCTGCAGCATCCCCGCTCGCCCACGGCGCCCATCGTCACGCTCAGCGCGGGCGTAGCCAGCATGGTGCCGCGCCCCGGAGCCCAGCCAGACAGCCTGGTGAAGGCCGCCGACGCAGCCCTGTACCGCGCCAAACATGGCGGCCGCAACCGGCTGGAGGTGTTCGACGAGGCGGGCTGACACTGGGGCCCAATGCGCGAGACACGCCGCCTGCAGTGATTCTCAAGGCTCCCAGCCTGGAACTCTTCAGGCCTGGGCAATGCCCTCGGTGGGCGTATCGCAGTAGGCATGCCGGGCCAGTGCCGAGGCCAGCACCACCGAGGGGTTCACCAGCGAGATCCCTTCCAGCCGGGGGTGCTCCGAGAGCGCCAGCGGAATCTCGGTACAGCCCATGATCAGCGTGGACACGCTGTAGCGCTCCTGCAGCGCAATCGATACGGCTTCAAAGCGCTGGCGCGCCAGCGGGTAGTTGCCCGCTTTCACACCCTCGTAGATGCCCTGCATCAGCTGCTCGCGTTCATGGTCGTCGGGCACAGAGCAGGCAATGTGCGCCCGCTCCAGCTCACGCTGGTAAAGGCCTGCGTCGTAGGCGCCGCGCGTGGCCAGCAGCCCCACGCCCTGCACCTTGCGCGCCGACAGCTCGGCCACCACCTCCTGCACGCCGTGCAAGACCACCATCTGCGGAAACCGCTGCTGCAGGATGCCGTGCCACGCGTGGGCTGTGTTGCAGGCAATCGCCACCACCCGCGCCCCCAGCGCAGCCAGCCGCCCGGTGGCCTGCAGCATCGGGTCTGCGGGCTGGTGCGCGCCGGGGCGCGTGTCGTTCAGCGCGGCCGTGCGGTCCGGGATGGGCACCTGCGCCAGCCAGTGCTCGGGGTAGGCCTGATCACGCACCGGAATGCCCAGCACCTCCATGCGTTTTGTGCAGGCCTGCACGAACAGGCGCACAAAATCCGCCCCGGCAGCCGGGCCCATCCCGCCCAGAATGCCCACCACCTGCGGTGTGTGTGGGGGGCTTGCAGACACCAAAGACATGCGCGCTCCGGCTTATTGGGCGGGCTTGTCGCTCTGCGCCACCAGGTTCTCGCGCAGCTCCTTGCTCATGGCCAGGTTCAGGTTCTGGTTGCGCGGCGGCACGGGCGACATGAACCACTTGGTATAGAGCTTGTCGAATTCGCCGGACTTCATCATCCCGCCGATCACGCCGTTGACCAGCGCCTGGAACTGCGGGTCGTCCTTGCGCAGCATGCAGGCGTAAGGCTCCACCTGCAACGAATCACCCACCACCGTCCAATCGGCCGGGTTGCGCTGGTTGCCCATCAGGCCAAACAGCAGGATGTCGTCCATCGCAAACGCCTCGGCCCGGCCACTGTCCACCAGCAGCACGGCGTCGTCATGGTCCTTGCCCAGCACGATGTCCAGGTCCAGGTTGTTGTCGCGGCTGTATTTGCGGATCACCTGGGCATTGGTGGTGCCCGATGTGCTGGCCACCTTCTTCCTGGCCAGGTCGGCGTAGTTTTTGACACCCGAGGTCTTCTTGGTCAGCAGCCGGGTGCCGGTGTAGAAGTGGTTGATGGCGAACTGCACGTCCTTGGCCCGTGCCGTGTTGTTGGTGGTGGAGCCACACTCCAGATCGATGGTGCCGTTGGTCAGCAGCGGAATGCGGTTCTGCGAGGTCACCGCCTGCAGCTCCACCTTGATGGCCGGGTTGTTCAAGCGCTTCTTCACCGCATCCACCACCGCGTTGGAAATATCCACCGAGAACCCCACGGGCACGCCCGGGCCCGCCAGGTAGCTGAAGGGCACCGACGACTCGCGGTAGGCCAGCGTGATCTTGCCCGTATCGGCAATCTTCTTGAGGGTGTCGGCACTGGCCACGGTGCAGGCCAACAGGCCGACCGCCACCAGGGCAGCAGAAGTGACGACGGAGAGCTTCATGGGGATCCCTTTGCAAAAAAGCAGGTAAACGGGTGAATGAAAAAGCAGAACGCAGAGGCACTGTAAAAACTCGCGGCGCCGTTGAACAATTCATTCGCGGGGGTGCGTCATGATGAAAAGTTATGGCCCTTTTGCGGTGCACAACACTGCACCAAATTGCCCCAGTGCGCACCATTTGTGCCATGCCTGCATGCAAGGGGCAGGCCCGGGGTGACTGGGGCTGAAGCACATAACTTACCGGCATAGGCAGGCACGGCATTGGCATTGTTCAAAGCGCAGCCCTCGCCCTACATTGGCCTGCCATCAGTCAACCATCCATTCCCCACAAGATGCAGGTATGTGTATTGGGCGCAGGCATCGTCGGCCTGGCCACGGCGTATGAACTCCAGCAGCGCGGCCTGCAAGTCACCGTCATCGACCAGGCCCAGCCGGGCACCGGTGCCAGCGGTGGCAACGGTGCCCAGCTCAGCTACAGCTATGTGCAGCCCCTGGCCGATGCCAGCATCTGGCGCCAGCTGCCCCGCCTGTTGCTGTCGCCCAGCTCCCCGCTCAAGCTGCGCCCGCAATGGGACACCCACCAATGGCACTGGGGCCTTGCGTTTCTGCGCGCCTGCAACCGACACACGTCCGAGCGCAGCACCGAGCGCCTGCTGGCCCTGGCCGCGCTGAGCCGCCACCGGCTTGAAGCCATGCTGCAGTCCGAATCCATCGACTGCGACTTCTCCCGCACCGGGAAGCTGGTGCTGTACGACACGCAAGCAGGCCTGGCATCCGCCCAGCGGCAGATGGAGCTGCAGCGGTCCTGGGGCAGCCAGCAGCAGGCCGTGTCGGCGGCGCGCTGTGCCGAGATCGAACCCGCCCTGCAGCACTACCAGCACCGGATCGCGGGCGCCATCTACACCCCCAGCGAATGCGCAGCCGATTGCCTCAAGCTGTGCCAGGGCCTGCAGGCCGTGCTCGCCGCACGCGGCGTGCGCTTTCTGCTGGGCGCCCGGGTACAGGGCTTTGTGCGCCAGGGCCGGCGCATCGCCGCCGTGCGGACCAGCGCCGGCGCGGTAGAGGCACGGCAGTTTGTGCTGGCCCTGGGCAGCCACAGCCACCCGGTGGCCCGCACGCTGGGGCTTCGCCTGCCGGTCTATCCACTCAAGGGCTACAGCATCACGCTCGACACCACCGAAGCGTCCGCAACCGTGCCCCGCGTCAACGTGACCGACGCCGCCCGCAAGGTGGTCTTTGCACGCATCGGCCACCGGCTGCGTGTGGCTGGTATGGCCGAGCTGGTGGGGCACGATGCCCGCATCCCACCCGCACGCATTGAAAGCCTGTGCCAGGCCACGCGCGCTTTGTTCCCGGGTTGCAGCCAGTTTGAAGAACTGCGCCCCTGGACCGGCATGCGCCCCGCCACGCCCACCGGCCTGCCTGTGGTGGGCCCACACGCCAGCGGCCCCGCCAACCTGCTGCTCAATACGGGCCATGGCTCGCTGGGCTTCACGCTGGCGTTTGGCACGGCCGCGCAGGTCGCGGAGCTGCTGGCTCCCGCCTGAACCACCGCGCAGCCTCGACCCTGCCCGCTACTCCACGTCGGGCAAATCCACAGAGGCCATGGTCTCGCCCACGGCCTGGCGCATGCACTGCGTCATGGCACTGGCCAGCAGCGAGCTGGGCCGGTTCACGGTGCGCAATGACTTGATGGGCACGGCAATGTGGGGCGCCAGCGCCATCACGTCCACCTTGCTGCGGTCGGCCGATGCGGCCGTGCAACTGTCCACCACCGCCACCGCATGGCCGTGGTGTGCCAATGCCAGCGCAGCGTGGTAGGTCTGCACCGTGATCGCCGTCTGCAGCCCCACACCCGCTTCACGGCAGGCATGGTTGACCACCGTGCCGATGGGGTCGCGCACATCGAGCCGCACCACGGGCGTCTCCGCCAGGTCAGACAGGTGCACCACGCCCGCCGCCACCAGCGCAGCACCCAGCATGCCCTTAGGCGCCACACACACCATGCGCCCATCAGCCAGGTGCTCTTGCGTGAGCGCGGGGTGGGCAATGGCGCTGAACACAAAGCCCACATCCGCCTCCTGCAGCACCAGGGCCGAGACGATCTGGGGCGAGTGCAGCGCGTCAATGGTGACCTTCACATCCGGGTGCTTCTGCCGAAAGAACCGCAGCGCGCGCGGCAGCACCTCGTAGCTCAGTGCCAGCACGCTCAGGATGTGCAGTTCGCCCTCACGTTGGTCATTTTTGAGACTGTTGGCCAGGCGCTGGACATCGTCCAGCTGGGTGAACAGGCGCTCGATGTGCGGGTACAGGGTCTGTGCCTCGGTGGTGGGCACCAGCTTGCCCTTGAGCCGGTGGAACAGCGGAAAGCCCAGCTGCAATTCAGCATGCGCCAGGATGCGACTGACCGCAGGCTGCGTGACGTTGATGAGGCGGGCTGCCGCGCTCACGCTGCCGGTGAGCATGACGGCGTTGAAAACTTCTATGTGGCGAAGGCGCATCAAATAACAATGCAAGGAACAGGCCCGATGCGCAATCCTTGCATCCACCCATTGCGACTAAAACGGGGATTAGAGCGACATCGACGGCCGCTGCGCCATGACCGCACGCCAGCGCAGCAAGTGCGGGTGCTGCTCGCTGGGCTTGTGCTTGACCACCCGCGCAAAGTCCACGGCCACCACGGCCGTGATGTCGGCCACGCTGAAGCGGTCGGTGGCAATGAAGTCGCGGCCTGCCAATCGATCATTCAACAGATTGAAAAACTGCCCCACGCGCACCAGCCCGCGCTCGGCCAGGGCCGGGATCTGCGGGTAGTCCACTGTGCCGGGCAAGGCCCGGTTGGCCATGGCGGGCGCGCTGTTGCGCAGCGCCTCGGCAATGGCCAACAGGCCCTCGAACTCCATGCGCCAGTTCCAGCTCGCAATCTCGGCCTTTTCTGCGGGCGTTTCGCCCAGCAGTGCGGGCTGCGGGTAGCGCGCTTCGAGATACGCCGTGATCGCAGCGTTGTCGGTCAGCAGCAAACCGTCTTCCGTGCGCAACGCAGGTACCGTGCACTGCGGGTTGATCTGGCGATACGCCTCGCCCAGTTGCTCGCCATTGCGCAGGTCCACCTGCACGGTGTCGTGGGCCACACCCTTTTCTGCCAGCAGGATGCGCGCCCGGCGCGGGCTGGGCGCCGTGGCGCAGTCGTACAAAGTGATCATGGTGATGCCTTGCAGAAAACACTCAACGTGCAGGCGAAGAAGCTGCTGCCGCCTCGACCTTGTCCTGCGTCTTGGTGTCAAAGTCGCTGGCGTCATGCCGCTCGCGCAGTTGGCTGGCCGGGTCGCCATTGACGCGGTTGACCTTGCGCCCGCGCTGCACCGCCGGACGCTTGGCGATTTGCTCGGCCCAGCGCACCACATGCGTGTATTCATGCACCTGCAAAAACTCGCCTGCGTTATAGGCCTGCCCCTTCACCATCAGGCCGTACCAAGGCCAGATCGCCATATCGGCCACCGTGTACTCATCGCCCGCCACGTACTCGGTCACGGCCAGGCGCTGGTTCAGCACATCGAGCTGGCGCTTGGCCTCCATCGCATAGCGGTCGATCGCGTACTCGATCTTGACCGGCGCGTAGGCATAAAAATGCCCAAACCCTCCCCCCACAAACGGCGCACTGCCCATCTGCCAGAACAGCCACGACAGGCACTCGGCCCGCGCCGCACCGTCCTTCGGCAAAAAGGCGCTGCCGAACTTCTCGGACAGATACATCAGGATGGCGCCGGACTCGAACACGCGCACGGGGTTGGCAGGGTCGGTGCGATCCAGCAGCGCGGGAATTTTGGAGTTGGGGTTCACAGACACGAACCCACTGCCGAACTGCTCACCCTCGTTGATGCGGATCAGCCACGCGTCGTACTCCGCCCCGCTGTGGCCCAGCGCCAGCAACTCTTCCAGCATGACAGTCACCTTCACGCCATTGGGCGTGCCCAGCGAGTAGAGCTGCAGCGGGTGCTTGCCTAGGGGCAACTCTTTATCGTGTGTAGCCCCGGCGATGGGGCGGTTAATGCTGGCGAACTGGCCGCCGTTTTCTTTGTTCCATTGCCAGATGGCAGGGGGGGTGTAGGGGGTGAGTGTGGACATCGGAACTCCAAGCGTAAAAAAGGAGGCTGACAGCAACCTCAGCAATTGCAGAATTAGGGTGGCGACCGGTTTAACTTACATGCGTTGACGCTGCTGCCTTAATGACAAACACTCGCATGCCGACCTTTGGTCGAGCAGATGAAGTGGGCCAAGGGATTCCCGTTTTGTCTCCAATGACCGCTTCGGCTTTCGAAGCGTTGGCGACCTGTAAGGAGGCCACGGATGTCTCCTCAAAGTAAATATCGAACTCAAGGGCAATAGCGTCGCCCACTTTCACTGAGGAATTTTCAATATCCACACCAAATGCATGAGACCAGACTTGTGCAATTCGCCCAAGCAAACAATAGTGTTTGGGTACAGGCTCAAGGCGACCATGACCGTAGAGCACCGGTTTCACGTCATCCGGTTTCCATGAATTCCTGCGCTTGTTGACTACCATCCGGTAGAGATCCCAGGTTGTCAGAAGGCCCTGGAAATTTTCAACTGCGACATCAACCAACTCTCTTCTGAAAGGCATGGAGTTGTCACGCTGCAGGGGAGGGAGATGCCGTTGATGGTTGATGATTGAGAGCCCAACCACGTCGACCCTCTTTTGCTCGCGCATAACCAGCGTCGCATGCTTGAACGCTTGCATTGCATCCTCGTCTCCGGGGAAATTGTTGATCCCTTTAATGTCAACGACGAGTGTTGGACTGCAATCTTGTATTTGGAGGTCCTCACGGCGCGCCTTTCCTTCGCGGTCGCGAATCTTGTCCATATCCACGACAGATTGAAAACCTAGCTCGCGCAGAGCAATCACGACCGCCTCTACGAGAGGGTCACCGGTCTGAGTCAAAAGATCGTGCAGCCATCCTTCTTCGGCACGAGCGGCGGAAATATCTGCCGCGATACGTTCCATTTCGGATTCATGCAGCTTGACAAGCTCATCGCGTTCGCTTTGCAACTTCGTCACTTTGACCAGCTCATATTCGGGCAGGTGAGTCCATCGGCCTTTCTCGACCCCTGGAAAAAGGCCAGGGAACATTTCTGGAAAAGCGTCCGTCAACAATCTCTTGATGAACCCCGCTTTGTGCTGCATTTGGGGCAGGATCAGAACTGCACCGTTTGACGAATAGGTCCTCGCTAATGCAACCGTTTCGCCAAACTTGTTTTTCGCCAACACCCTCCATTTCTCTTCGTCATATCTTGGTACGAGAGTGCATTCGAAACGCATGTCGGGAAGATACTCACTGAGAGCTTTGCTCAATGGAGTCCGCTCTTCACAGATAGAGATCTCTTCGCCGTGCGATTCGACAACGCGGATGTAGTCGAGGTCGGAGAGGAACGACCACTCATCAATGGAAAGCTCTTGTTCAGTCCGAAATACACTGCCGCGCGTCTTTCCATAGCTCATCGTCATCCCCGTTTTGGGGGATGCGAATACGACGACAACGCCTCCGGTGGACACTATGCGGTTGAAGCCGTCTCGCACCTCCATTGCGGCCACCGCCCGTGAATCAATGAGGCCTCGAGTGCATTCGATCCAAATTCCCGTCACATCCTCAGCGGAATACTTCTCACCCACGGCGCTCGATGCCGCATCGAAGCTGAGGTCGATGAAGATGATTTCTTGTTCTGCGTAGCCCGCAAGCTGCGATGAATTTCTCGCAGGAATCCACCGCGAGGATGGCTCCACTTGAAATGGAGTCCCTAGTGAACCAGCGATAGTGTTTATGCCAGCATCAACCAAAACGGCTTGGACTGAGCGATCAAGGTCCATGAGAAGTACCTTGGGCTTGATATTCTTGACCGGCGATGCTTTGGCATGAGAGGCAATTAGTGGCGCCTCAGAGACAGAAAGGGAGGCTGCGGGCGTTTGTTTTTTCTTAAACATCAGCGAATCACTTCAGAAATTAATATCTAGAAGGGCTGGATGCATTGCTGTTGAGTGGGTCAGCTGTCCAGAACTAACTTTGCGAGGAAAGCGTACTTGGCGAAAACGGGCCTGTCCGAGTTTCCGTGTGTGAGGCTCACTGAGCCTTCACCGATTTGGCGAAGGTGAATGAGTATCTTACGT